>JARRLI010000269.1:0-2747 GCA_037387145.1 Robiginitalea sp.
CGGAGGCAGGCCAACTCAAACTGGACGTGGTAAGCTACGTCGATTATATGTTCGTAGACCAGTATATGGATTCGGAATGGAACAGCAGGGACTATACCAACCATTACCGTATCGGGGGCATGAAGGTCACCCTGGATGGCTCCCCCCAGGGGCGCACAGCCTGGCGAACACAACCCTACCTGATCCCACCGGAAGGACAGGGTCCAGAATATGCTGGTTACCCGGCGATCCCCAGTGACTCTGCGGTACAGGCCATCTTCGAGAAAGGCTTCCAAAACAACTGGCAGATCCTGGTCCACGGCAATGGGGATGCCGCCATGGACCAAATGATCCGCACCCTCCGACCCAATGTGGAGAAATATGGCAATAACGACAGGCGAAATACCCTGATCCATGGGCAGTATATTCGGGAGGACCAGCTGGATGCCTTCAAGGAGCTCGATGTGAACACCTCCCTGTTTCCCCTGCACACTTTTTACTGGGGAGACTGGCATAAGAAAATCATCGGGGATTCCCTGGGTAACAAAATCAGCCCTACACGCACAGCTCTGAACAAAGGATTACGGCTCACCATACATACGGATGCCCCGGTGGCCCTGCCGAACCTGATGCGCGTAGTGTGGACCGCCGTAGAGCGGACCTCACGTTCAGGACAAATCATTGGGGAGTCAGAACGTCTGACTCCATTCGAAGCCCTCAAGGCCATCACTATCTGGTCTGCATACCAGCACTTTGAAGAGGAGCGGAAAGGTTCTCTTTCCCCCGGGAAGCTGGCAGACCTGGTTATCCTGGATCAAAACCCACTGAAGGTAGCCCCTGATACCATCAAGGACATCCAGGTAGTTGAAACTATAAAGGAAGGAGTATCTGTCTATAAAAAATAGACCGGATGACCTTGCCCCACCCGTTTATAAGAAAAGAAATTCACTTTTCTACCGGGATATCGCTCTGGATGCCGCCTTCCGGAAACTAAATGAATAAAAAATAACATACTATGAGAATCATTCGCATATTCCTGATAGTCCTTTTATCCCCTTTTATTATTACTGCACAACAGGAAAAACAGGGTAGCTCTGCAGATGACCTGGCCAAGCAACTTCAAAATCCACTTGCCAGCCTTATCAGTGTGCCTTTCCAGAGTAACTTTGATTTTGGTTTTGCTCCGGCAGATGGCAGCCGATGGTTGATGAATGTACAGCCGGTGATCCCTATGAGTGTAAGCGAGGACTGGAACCTGATCGGCCGGGTTATCCTCCCGGTGATCTCCCAGAAGGACATCTTCGGGGAAAGCGGGAGCCAGACTGGGATTGGAGATGCCCTGGTAACCGGTTTTTTCTCTCCAAAGGAACCTACTGCCGGCGGGATGGTATGGGGCGTAGGCCCCGCCATCTCGATACCAACCGCAACAGACGATCTGCTGGGGAGCGGTAAATTTGCAATGGGGCCTTCTGCCGTGGCCCTGATACAAAAGGGGCAAATAACGTATGGGGCCCTGATCAACCACATCTGGTCCCTTTTTGGGGATTCGGACCGGTCAGATCTGAATGCCACGTTCTTTCAACCTTTCCTGGCCAAGAATTTTACCGGGGGGTATGCCCTTGCCCTCAATACGGAACTTTTGCAGAACTGGGAAGCGGATGCCACAGTTGGCTACCTTCACCTAATAGGTTCCAAAGTCACCACAATCGGAGGCCAGATGGCACAATTCTTTGTTGGGCCCCGCATTCCCTATGGCAATGGCACTACGAATTCCTGGGGGTTCCGGGCCGGGATTACACTTCTTTTGCCAAAATAGCCTGCAGAATCATCTATCTTATCTGATGTTTACAGGGATTCCTGATGCCTGATCGCTGCCGGCGGCCATGAACTCTTTTCGCTGCGCATTGCAATTTACCGGGCGGAAAGCTTATTTTTGGGAACCTTATAAAAATTCACCTATGAAATCTTTTCTGGTTTGTTTTCTGACTTGTAGTACTTCCCTGCTTATGCTGGGCTGCGGAGCCACCTTTATGACCCAGTCCCAAACGGTTGTGGACACCAAGAAATCCTATTCAAAAATCCTGGTGATTTCCAGGGGAAAGAATGAAATAGCCCGCTCCCTCCTTGAGCAGGACATTGCTAAGGAATTAAAAGGCCATGGTGTCAATGCGGTGGCATACCACAAAGCATCGGGCATCGGGGTGCCGGTAGATATTGAACTAACCGAAGAACAGGTGGCAGGTCTGAAAGAACAAGTGATTGACGGCGGGTATGATGGTGCCATTATCACACACCTGATCAACACCGAAAAATATCGAGACCTGATCCCCTCAGGGGTTTACCCGTCCACGGACCCCAACTACTACGGACAATGGGGATATTACTGGACCTATTACCCCGTCTATGACATCGCTCCTGGCTATACGGTGGAAGGTGTCCGGTTTGAGCTGGAAAGTGCCCTGTACGATATTCGAAGCACCGGGGGGAACAGCCTCCACTGGCTTGGACGTTTTAAACTGGAAGATCCGCAGGATATCCAGAAGGCCACTGCCCAGTACGCCAGTGAACTGGTGAATGCCATGATGAAGGAAAGCATCAACAAAGGATAGGATCTTCATAAAAAAACCGCAGCCTTACGGGCTGCGGTTTTTTCTTTCCAGGCAATCGATTTGCTACCGGGCTATGATCTTATTCAGGATCCTATGACCATCGAGTGTCTGAACTTCCAATATATAAACAGAACCACTGAGACTGGATAAATTCATCCG
>JARRLI010000270.1:0-2747 GCA_037387145.1 Robiginitalea sp.
CCGCCATCTATCCCACGGTCTGGGGTCTGGGCCAGATCTTTACCGGCAAGATGTCCGATCTGTACCGAAAAAAATCAATGCTCTTCTGGGGAATGCTGCTACAGGGAATAGCGATTATAGCCCTGCCCTTCAGCGAGCCATTCTTCCTGCTGGCAGGTCTATCTGCCCTGATAGGGGTCGGTACGGCATTGGTCTACCCCACATTCCTGTCCGCTATCGCTTCGGCTACCCCTCCCGCGGAAAGGGCGGAGAGTATCGGGACCTTCCGCCTGTGGAGGGACCTGGGTTATGCCATTGGCGCGATCATCTCCGGGGTGGTGGCCGACCTCTTTGGAATTCAGGCAGCCATCCTCCTGACGGGAGGCCTTACCCTGCTGTCAGCAGGGATCATAAGGTTCCGGATGCCTGATCAGCCAATCACTGAAATCCGGAGCCCGGATGAAGACAAAAACTGAAACCCACGGATACACAGGCAGGAACAGGAAATCATCAGTTGCCCCTTGGTGAAAACAGTTTAGCTACTTCACACAAAATGCCTACATTTAAGTCAGCAAATCAATCGTATGGACCGTAAAATATGCGCTTTTCTTTTTTGCATGGCCCTGGCTAGCTGTACAGGAGTACAGAAACCGGATGCAGACGAAAAGGACACAGATCAACCACTGGCAGTTGAACAGATAACATCTATTATGGGAAAACAATCCACCGTTTACACAACTGCCCACGAGACCGGGTTACGGCTTTCGGAAACGGGGAAAGCTACCTTTGAAAAGGCCGGGCAGCCACTGGAAAGTGAGGTTTCGGTGTTTGTCAACCCGAACAAATCCTTTCAGACGCTGTTGGGTATCGGAGGGGCTGTTACGGATGCATCTGCAGAAGTATTTGCCCGGTTATCACCCGAAAAGCAAGCGGAGTTTTTGACTGCCTATTACGATAAGGAAAAGGGAATCGGATATTCCCTCTGCCGGACCCCGATCCACAGCTGTGATTTCAGCAGCAGCAGCTATACTTACATCGAGGAAGGAGATCGGGAACTGAGTACCTTCAGCATCGACCATGACCAGGCCTTTAAGATCCCCCTGATTAAAAAGGCAACACAAGCCGCCGGGGGAAGCTTATTGCTTTACGCCAGTCCCTGGAGCCCGCCGGCATTCATGAAAGACAATAACAACATGCTGCAGGGAGGCAAGCTGTTGCCTGAGTATTTTGATGCCTGGGCGCTTTATTTCGCCAAATTCATCAAGGCCTACGAAGCAGCGGGTATGCCCATTTGGGGTATAACCATACAAAATGAACCCATGGCCGTTCAGCGTTGGGAATCCTGTATCTATACGGCCGAAGAGGAACGCGATTTCCTGAAAAACCACCTGGGCCCCACCCTGGAACGGGAAGGACTGGGCGATAAAAAAATTGTAGTCTGGGACCACAACCGGGATTTGATCAACCACCGGGCGAACACCATTTTTGAGGATCCGGAGGCCAGCAAATATGCCTGGGGGATCGGATTTCACTGGTATGAGACGTGGGCTGGAGGTGACCCCATGTTCTCCAACCTGGGCAACATAAATGAGTCGTTCCCCACCAAGAATCTTTTGTTTACCGAAGGATGCCAGGAAGGCTTCAGAACGGACCGATATCAGTACTGGCCACATGCAGAACGATACGGCCGCTCGATCATCAATGATTTCAATAATGGAACCGTGGGTTGGACGGACTGGAATATCCTGCTGGACCAGAAGGGCGGACCCAACCATGTGGGGAATTTCTGTTTTGCCCCCATTCATGGGGATACGGAGAGCGGGGGTTTAATCTACACCCCCACCTACTATTACATCGGCCACTTTTCAAAATTCATCCGCCCGGGTGCTAAGCGGATCAGTACGGTCAGCAGCAGGAGCCACCTGCTCAGCACTTCCTTTGTAAACGAAGACCAAAGCATGGTCAATGTGGTCATGAACCAGAGTGATGAGCCGATTGAGTACAGACTTTATGTGGGGGAGGCACAGGCCATTTCCCTCAGCATCCCGGCCCATGCCATTCAAACGGTCGTAACCAGGTAGGGTGAGCGGGTAATTTACCCACCCTGTGAAGGCCTGATAATAAGGAATTGCCGATGTATTTTCTGGGAATAGACGTAGGTAGCTCATCCGTGAAGGTAGCCCTGGTGGAGGTGGAGTCCGGAAAAAATCATGCGATAGTTCAGGTACCCGAAGAGGAGATGCCGATGCATTCCGTCCACAAGGGATGGGCCGAACAGGACCCGGAAGCCTGGTGGCACCTTGTCTGTGAGGGCATCGCAAAGCTCAAGACCGGCACGGCAGTTTCCAGCGACCAAATTCGGGGTATCGGGATTTCCTATCAGATGCACGGACTGGTGGTGGTGGATGAAAATGGGATGCCTTTGCGTCCATCCATCATCTGGTGTGACAGCCGGGCCGTCGAGATCGGCAAGCAGGCCTATGCGGACCTGGGGCCCGACTATTGCGATACCCACCTGTTGAATGCACCCGGGAATTTTACAGCTTCAAAACTGAAGTGGCTGCAACTGCATGAACCGGGGGTCTATGCGCGCATCCACAAAATGATGCTTCCGGGGGATTATATCGCCTACCGGCTTTCGGGAGCGATAAATACCACTATCTCCGGCCTCTCGGAGGGGATCCTGTGGGATTTTAAGAACGAACGGGTATCTCGGGAATTGCTCATGCATTACGCAATGGACCCGGGGATGATACCCGACCTGGTGG
>JARRLI010000271.1:0-4503 GCA_037387145.1 Robiginitalea sp.
CAATTCAAGGTTGAAGACGCCTACCATCTGATATTTTGGAAAGGCCGGGTTTACCATCGGTCCCAGCATGTTGAAAAATGTTTTAACTCCGAGCTCACGCCTTATGGGGGCTACTTGTTTCATGGCCGGGTGGAAGAGGGGGGCATGAAGTATACAGATCCCTGCTTCGTCCAGGGAGCGCTTCAGGAAATCCTCCTCCTGGCTGAATTCAATTCCCAGGAATTCAAGGACATTACTGCTCCCACAGGCAGAGGAAACCCCATAGTTTCCATGCTTGGCTACATGAACCCCTGCTCCTGCACACACAAAAGAAGCCAAGGTCGATATATTGAACGTGTTTTTACCATCCCCGCCCGTACCGCAGAGGTCTATGGGTTCGTATTCAGCAAGGTCCACTGCGTGGCAAAGCTCCAGAAGCGCATCCCGGAACCCTTCCAGTTCTTCCGTGGTTACACTCCGCATCATGTAGACTGTGAGAAAGGCAGCTGTCTGGCTCATGTTATAGTTCCCCTGGGCCATATTTATCAGTACCTTGCGGGACTCTTCCCGGTCCAGCAACTGGTGCCCGATAAGCTTGTTCAATAATTCCTTCATGGTTTAGCGTTTAACCAGTTCGATAGTATTTGTTTTCCCTCCGGCGTAAGTACGGATTCGGGATGGTACTGTACCGCGCGTACATCGTATTCCCGGTGTCTGATTGACATGATTTCCCCCGCTGAATCCACCGCTGTGGCCTCAAGGCAATCAGGAAGATCCGGATCTACCACCCAGGAATGGTATCGGCCCACATCGATGGTTTTTGGAAGCCCGCGGTACAGGGTATCATCTCCCAGTATTTGTATTGACGTTGCTACCCCGTGGTAGACCTGCTCCAGGTTGACCAACCGACCTCCAAAAACTTCGGCAATGGCCTGCTGACCGAGGCAGACACCAAAAATGCGTTTTTGCGGGGCAAACTCCCAGATTACCTCTTTCAGAAGCCCTGCCTCTTCAGGTATCCCCGGGCCTGGCGAAAGTACCAGTTGATCAAAAGGGGCTACCTCGCCAAGGGCAAAGGTGTCGTTGCGGAATACCGTTACAGCGCAACCCAGCTCCTCCAGGTCGTGCACCAGGTTATAGGTGAAGCTGTCGTAGTTGTCTATAACCAGTATTTCCTTCATATTTAGAGGGATTCTGCTATTTCAAGGGCTTTGTTCAGTGCTCCCAGCTTATTATAGGTTTCCTGCAATTCATCCTGAGGGTTGGAGGCGGCTACCAGCCCGGCCCCTGCCTGAAAATACAGTTTATGGTTCTTGCTTAGGAAAGTCCGGATCATGATTGCGTGGTTGAAATCCCCGTCAAAAGCCATGAAACCGATGGCCCCTCCATAGTAGTTTCGCCCGGTTCGTTCATATTTTTCAATCAACTGCATGGCCCTGTGTTTTGGAGCACCGCTAAGGGTTCCCGCGGGAAAGGTGTCCGCCACAACCTTCATGGTGGGTGTCCCTTCCTTGATGTTGCCGGTAACTTTCGAAACCAGGTGGATGACATGGGAGAAATACTGTACTTCCCGATATGTTTCCACAGCGACTGCATTCCCATTGCGGCTCAGGTCATTTCGGGCCAGATCGACCAGCATAACATGTTCGGCATTTTCTTTTTGATCGTCAGCCAGTTTCAGGGCCAGATTCGCATCCTCCTCGTCATTTCCGGTGCGCCTGAAAGTTCCGGCAATCGGATGGATCTCTGCCTTTCCTTTTTTTACTACAAGCTGGGCCTCGGGAGAGCTGCCGAAGATCTTGAAGCTGCCATAATCAAAATAAAACAGGTACGGAGAAGGGTTTATAGAGCGCAAGGCCCTGTAAACATTGAATTCATCACCCTTAAATTGCTGGCTGAACCTGCGCGAAAGGACCAACTGAAAGACATCTCCCCGGGCACAGTGCTTTTTTGCCTTTTCCACATGTTCCAGGTATTGTGAATCCTCCAGGTTGGATTCCCCAGGTCCCTCCCTTCGGAACCTGTAGGTGGCAAAAGTCTGAATCGCAAGGATCTGTTCAAGTTGAGGAATGTTGTTCTGACCATCGTAGCTGTGCGCAAAAAGGTAGGCTTCGTTCTTGAAATGGTCTATGGCGATGATATTCTGGTAAACGGCATAATAGAGGTCCGGAATATCAGGGGAATCTTCTTTTTGGGAAATCTCGATGTCCTCAAAATACCGCACCGCATCGTAGGCCAGATAGCCAAATAATCCATTGGTTATAAATTTGAAACCGTGGTCTTCTACCTTGAATTGGCGGGCAAACTGGTCTATTTCCATAGCCAGGTCCATGCCTGGTTCAATAGGGGTATTCCGCATTGTCCCGTCCGGGAAGTTGCGATAGATGGTCCCTTTTTTTACCTCTATGGAAGCGATGGGATTACAGCAGATATAGGAAAATGAGTTGTCGTTTGCATGGTAATCACTGCTCTCCAAAAGAATACTTCCCGGGTACTGGTCTCTGATCTTCAGATACACGCTTACCGGGGTAATGGTATCCGCCAGTATTTTTTTGTAAAAGGTTTGTAAGGCATAACTCATTTCAATGGCTTTTGAAACAAAAAAGGCTTGTCGTGGAAGACAAGCCTTTAATGGTTTATACAAACAGGGCTTTCATCACGACCATCCGGGTCCTGACATCCACCACCAGTTTGTAGAAACATTGTAATTCATGAGGGTCAAATATAGAAAGGAAAAATAATTTCACAAATGCATCTACCAAAAACTTCCGGATCCATAGCGCACATCATACTTGGCACGATCCACCTTCATGGTTGCGGTAGCTTTGCTTCCGTAGACAGAAACATCGAATGTGATGGGCTTTGTTATGCCTTTAATGGTTAAGTCCCCGGTCACCTCGTAAGAGTTCTTACCAGTGGATTTCACGCTGGTAAACACCAGAGTGGAGGATGGATGGGACTCCACAGAAAAGAAATCATCGGACTTCAGATGCCCTTCCAGCTTCTGGCGGGAGTCACCTTTCACGTCGGTTGCGATTAGGGATGTCATATCCACTTTGAACTCGCCTCCACTGAGCTGGTCTTTTTCAAACATCAGCGCTCCCGAGAGAAGCGTAACGGTTCCGGTGTGAGAACCCGAAACCTTGTAAGCTTTCCACGCTACGGTGCTCTCGTTGACCTTAACCTCCTTCTTATCAACAGGTTCAGTGGCAGTGACCGCACCTGCCGCAAAAATGGACAGGGCAAAAGCAATTAATGAATTTTTCATGAGTAATGGATTTGTTTAAATTAAAATGATCTATTTGTAGTTACTATGCTCGTATTCTTTCTGGTCCTCGTAAAACGCTCACTTTGTACGTCGTCCTCATGAGCGGTGTGGGGTTCGATCTGTTCAGACCCGTATCCCAAAGGAATCAAAACAACTCCCAGGGACGAGGTAGTCGCAGGGAACAGTGGTTAATTAAGTATTTCCATTAGAGTTATTTATTTGGTCCAACAAAAGATTCAGATGATATAACTGGTCTGTGTCAAGGGAATTCATAAGCTTCTTTTCAGCTGCTTCCACAGCCCGGTCCATTTTCTCCAGTGCCTTCCGGCCTGATTCGGTTAAGCGGATTTCTACCTTCCTTCGGTTCTCCGGGCAGGTTTTTCGATCTACAAAACCCTTGGTGATAAGCTTATCTACAAGACGGGTAGTATTGCTCATCCTGCTCACCATACGTTCGTTCAGGGTGCTGAGATTCGCAGGTTTGTTATTTTGACCTCTGAGAATCCTCAGTACATTAAATTGCTGTAAACTAACATCATAAGGTTTCAGAGCCTGGGCGAGCATATCACGAAGGTGGTTGTTTACCAGCATCAGGTGAATAACCGTTCTGCGGACAGGGGGCAGGGCAGTATCAGTTCTAATACGTTCCTCAACGTTCATGTAGTTACAACATTTGTATATACAAATATAAAACTGTTTCCATCATAAACCAACGCTGAGCCCCTAAATTTTTGTTAAATTGACAATAGAGGTTTTCTACCTTTTGTCCCTGATACATTCCCTTCAAAGAAGCGTTGATTGAAGCTGCTGTGAATGCCCTGCTTTCAGGAAAGCCCGTACCTTCCGAAACCACTAAAGCCATAGGGTATTTTATTAAGGTCTGGACAGTCATGCAGGTACGACAGGATTATGTATTTTTGTCCTAAACCTTTGAACGCAACTTATGGCTGATCTTACGCAACAAGAATGGCGATCCCGCTTGGAAAATGATGACAATGCGGTCATCATGGATGTACGGACCGGTGAGGAAATGGAGGAGGGCTTTATACCAGGGGCCATCCACCTTGACATCTATCAACCACAGGAGTTTCTCGAAGAACTCGATAAACTCGATAAATCCAGACATTACTATGTGTATTGCAGGTCTGGCAACCGGAGTGGGCAGGCCTGTGCCCTGATGACAGCCCGGGGTTTCTCTGCCGCCTATAATTTGATGGGTGGGATGATCGAATGGGAAGGTGAAATTACCTATGGAT
>JARRLI010000271.1:4597-5709 GCA_037387145.1 Robiginitalea sp.
CAATGCCGGAACCCGGTTCAGTAAGTCTCTTTCATAGGACGCTCTACTATTTTCAGAAAAGGGGCTTCGAAGTATCCAGGCGGATTGCTGAGCGCATGGGAATACGCACGCGTGTTGTCCGGACAACCTTCATCTACCTTACCTTTGTAACGCTGGGGTTCGGATTTGCCTTGTATTTGTTTCTCGCCTTCTGGTTGCGGATCAAGGATCTTATCTATACCAAGCGAACCTCCGTTTTTGACTTATAGTCTATAGCCTATGATGAAGATGTTCCGCTCTAGATTCTACCTCGCCCTATTCCTGATGGGGCTGGTCCTGACTTTTGGGGTGTTGGGTTACAGATATATAGCGGAGTTCACATGGGTAGAAGCGCTTTATATGACCGTCATTACGGTCTCCACGGTAGGTTTCAAAGAGGTGCGCCCGCTGAGCACAGAGGAGCAACTCTTCACCGTTATACTCATCACTGCAAGCATTTTCATTTTTGCGTTTGCCATTTCAGTAGTCACCGAATATATTTTAAGCAGGAATTCCCTTCAAGTCCTAAAAAAGAAAAAAGTGAAACAACAAATCGACCAATTGGAGAACCACGTAATCGTCTGTGGATTCGGGCGCAATGGTGCCCAGGCCGTAGCGCGCCTGATGGCCTACAGAAAACCATTT
Source organism: Robiginitalea sp. (assembly GCA_037387145.1). GTDB lineage: Bacteria > Bacteroidota > Bacteroidia > Flavobacteriales > Flavobacteriaceae > Robiginitalea. The sequence continues at coordinate 5,261 of JARRLI010000271.1, forward strand.
GTAGTGATTGAAAAAGACCGAGAGGTCATTGAAAAGCATGAGGCCAGCATCCTCTTTGTGGAAGGAGATGCCAACGAGGATGAGGTCCTCAACGAAGCAGGAGTACTCCGTGCTAAGTACCTTATCACCACACTACCGGATGATGCCGCCAACCTTTTTGTGGTACTTTCTGCGCGGCAGATCAATAAGGACCTGTTTATTATCAGCCGGGCCTCCCAGATTACTTCTCAGAAAAAACTGAAACTGGCCGGCGCGGACAAGGTGATCATGCCGGACAAAATTGGAGGAGACCATATGGCTTCTCTCGTGGTTTTGCCGGACCTGATAACATTTATGGATAAGCTTTCATTGGAAGGGGAGGACACCACCAACCTGGAGGAAGTTCAAATCGAGGAATTTACCAATCAGCTGAATTGCAATACGCTCCGCGACCTGGACCTAAGAAAAAA
>JARRLI010000272.1:0-6169 GCA_037387145.1 Robiginitalea sp.
ATCCCCATTACGGCAGGCAGGGATAAATCAATCCACCTGATCAAGGATGCCAATAACGGTCCCAAAGTGATTGGAGTGGTATCCCAGAAGGATGAAACAATCGAAAACCCCGGGATCAAGGATATCAATACCCTTGGTACAGTGGCGCGCATCCTGCGGGTGTTGCAGATGCCCGATGGAAATACCACCGTGATCATCCAGGGGAAGAAACGCTTTGAAATTTCCGAAATCCTCACGGAGGAACCCTATATGACAGCCGTAGTGAGGGAAGTGAAGGAAGAACGTCCGGATGAATCCAGTGTTGAATTCACTACCATTATGGATTCCATCAAGGAACTGGCCCTACAAATCGTTAAGGACAACCCGAACATCCCAAGTGAGGCGGCCTTTGCCATCAGGAACATCCAAAGCAATTCCTTCCTGATCAATTTCGTTTGCTCAAACATGAATCTGACGGTGGAGGAAAAACAGGAACTCCTGGAGTTCGAGAATTTGCAGGAACGGGCATTGGCTACCCTGAAATACCTTAATACCGAACTCCAGAAGCTGGAGCTCCGCAATGAGCTGCAGTCCAAAGTCCGCTCGGATATGGACCAGCAACAACGAGAGTACTTCCTTCATCAGCAGATGAAAACCATTCAGGAAGAACTTGGGGGTATTTCCTATGACCAGGAAATCGAGGAGATGGAAGCCCGGGCCAAAGAGAAAAAATGGAGTGAAAAGGTGGGCGAACATTTCGAGAAAGAATTGGCCAAACTTCAGCGCATGAATCCGCAGGTAGCAGAATATTCCATACAACGCAACTATCTGGACCTGTTCCTGGACCTTCCCTGGGAAAGCTATTCTCAGGATATATTCGATTTAAAGCGGGCTCAGCGCATCCTTGACCGTGACCATTACGGCCTTGAGGATGTCAAGCGCCGCATTATCGAATACCTGGCAGTACTAAAGCTCAGGAAGGACATGAAATCACCTATTCTTTGCCTGTATGGCCCTCCGGGGGTTGGTAAGACCTCCCTCGGTAAGTCTGTTGCAGAGGCCCTGGGCCGTGAATACGTCCGGATGTCCCTTGGGGGGCTTAGGGATGAAGCAGAAATCCGAGGCCACCGAAAAACCTATATTGGCGCCATGCCAGGCCGCATCCTTCAGAATATAAAGAAAGCAGGTACTTCCAACCCGGTATTCGTCCTGGATGAAATTGATAAACTTTCCAGCAGTTATCAGGGAGATCCGTCGTCAGCTATGTTGGAGGTGCTGGATCCGGAGCAGAACACCGAGTTCTACGATAATTTCCTGGAGATGGGTTACGACCTTTCCAGGGTGCTGTTTATCGCAACGGCCAACAACCTTTCAAGCATCCAACCTGCATTGAGGGACCGGATGGAGATTATCAATGTCACGGGTTACACCATTGAAGAAAAAGTGGAGATCGCCAAGCGACACCTGTTGCCAAAGCAGTTAAAAGAGCACGGCCTCACTTCCAAGGATCTTCGGATCGGAAAACGGCAGCTGGAGAAGATTGTTGAGGGGTCTACACGTGAGTCCGGTGTCAGGGGCCTTGAAAAGCAGCTTGCTAAGATGGTCAGATACACGGCCAAGGATATTGCCATGGAGGAGCCCTACGATGTACGGGTGACCAATGCGGAAGTCGAGGAAGTACTGGGCCCGCCAAGGCTGGAACGCATTAAGTATGAGAACAACCAGGTTGCCGGGGTAGTAACCGGGCTGGCCTGGACGAGTGTTGGGGGAGATATCCTATTTATCGAATCCATCCTTTCAAAAGGCAAGGGAAACCTGAATGTTACCGGCATGCTGGGACAGGTGATGAAAGAATCCGCAACCATTGCCATGGAATATATCAAATCCAATGCAGAAAAGCTGGGAATAGACCCTGAGGTATTCGCTAAATACAATGTTCACATACACGTACCTGAGGGGGCAACCCCTAAAGATGGCCCCAGTGCAGGTATTACCATGCTTACCTCCCTGGTCAGCCTGTTTACCCAGCGGAAGGTTAAGAAAAGCCTGGCAATGACAGGGGAAATCACCCTGAGGGGCAAGGTGCTGCCGGTTGGAGGAATCAAGGAGAAGATACTGGCAGCTAAGCGGGCGCACATCAAGGAGATAATTCTTTGTGAGGAAAACCGCCGGGACGTGATGGAAATCAAGCAGGAATATCTCAAGGGGCTGACGTTCCATTATGTAAGGGACATGAACGAAGTTATCGATACAGCGATTACCTCTCAGAAAGTAAAAAATGCCAAGAAACTCTGATGGGTGAATCCGGGTGCAGACACCTGGTTTATCAGCGATTCCCATCGGGAAATGTGTATTTTTGGGTATGCGAAAGATCTCTATAGCTATTGATGGCCATTCTTCTACGGGAAAAAGCACCCTAGCCCGCCAGTTGGCCAAATCCCTGGGTTATGTTTACATCGATTCCGGAGCCATGTACAGGGCGGTAACTTTATTTGCCCTAAGAAATGGACTTATTGAAGAAACCCTGGATGAGGAAGGACTCATCAGGCGGCTTGGAGAGATTACAGTGAAGTTTGTCGTTAATCCGGAATCAGGGCGTTCTGAGATCGCACTAAATGGGAAGAATGTGGAGGGGAAGATCCGGACGATAGAAGTATCCCGGCATGTGAGTGAAGTGGCTGCAATCCCCGAGGTCAGGGAAAAGTTGGTAAAGCTGCAACAGGAAATGGGTCGTGAGATTCCCACAGGGAAGTATCCCCATTGAAGCAGGCGGAAGACGCCATACGATTCGACAACAGTGGAATAGGCCTGGAGGAACAGTTTGAACGCATACAGTCGCTGGCCTACAGGGTACTGGAGCAAAAATAAAAGGCACCTTTTTCAGGTGCCTTTATTACCAATCCCCGACTTTTCAGAGATTTGGAATAGTTAATACCTGCCCCGGATGGATGAGGTCCGGATTGTCCAAAAGGTTCCTGTTGGCTTCAAATATTGCCGTGTATTTCATGGGATCCCCATAATAATGTTTGGCTATCTTGCTTAGGGATTCTCCGCTTTTCACCTCATGGCGATGATATACGGAGGAATCTTCAACAACGATATTGGCAAGGATGTCCGAGGGATTCTCTCCGCCAATTTCTTTGATCTTATCCCATAGAATGTTCTTTTCGTACTGTGTTTTTACAGTTCCTTTGACTTTGAGGGTTCCGTTTTCTTCATAAACGTCCCCATTACTAACCTCTAGTTGTTCTCCGAGATCGAGCACCGGCTGATACTTTTCTTTTACACTCATTGATACTTTTTTTGTCTTTATTTATCTGCGAATTTCAAAGCACTAAAAATAATAAATCAGTTAGAATAATGCAGCTATATATGTGGATTTGATCATTTCCAGCTGGCCCGCTGCCACTACCCTGCTTTACATTAAAAAAACTTGGGAAAACCCAGGAAATATTGTAATTTTGCAGCCCTTTTTGGCAAGAAATCAGGAGAAAAGAGGTTTTAAAAATAACATCGTATAACATCTTCCAAAAGAATTGCCCCGCTCCTGGAGTATTTTGGAATACAAACAAACCTCAGCAAATGGTGTGGATACCGCCGATTCCGAGGTCGTAGAGGGTACTGTAACCCACATGACCGACCGGGAGGCGATCATCGATATAAATGCCAAATCAGAGGGAGTGATCTCCCTGAACGAATTTCGATATAACCCGGATCTGAAGATAGGTGACAAAGTCGAAGTGCTTATCGATATCCGTGAAGACAAAAACGGACAACTGGTTCTGTCCCACAGGAAAGCCCGTACTATCAAGGCATGGGAGCGTATTAACAACGCACATACTAAGGAAGAGGTGGTAACCGGCTTCATTAAGTGCAGGACCAAGGGAGGAATGATTGTAGATGTATTCGGAATTGAGGCATTTTTGCCCGGTTCGCAGATTGATGTCAAACCAATCCGTGATTATGACCAGTATGTAGGGAAGACGATGGAGTTCAAGGTGGTCAAGATCAACCAGGAATTCAAAAACGTGGTGGTTTCTCACAAGGCACTCATCGAGGCCGATATCGAAGAACAGAAGAAAGAAATCATCAGCCAACTGGAGAAAGGACAGGTACTGGAAGGCGTGGTCAAGAACATCACTTCTTATGGAGTCTTTATAGACCTCGGTGGTGTAGACGGGCTGATCCATATTACAGACCTTTCCTGGAGCCGAATCAACCACCCGAGCGAAGTGGTGGACCTGGATCAGAAACTCAACGTGGTGATTCTGGATTTCGACGATAACAAGTCCCGTATACAACTCGGGTTGAAGCAGCTTGAAAAACATCCATGGGATGCATTGGGCGATGAGATCAAAGTAGGTGACAAGGTAAAAGGTAAGGTAGTGGTAATCGCTGATTACGGTGCGTTCCTGGAAGTAGCAGAAGGCGTTGAAGGACTTATTCACGTTTCTGAAATGTCCTGGTCCACGCATCTGAGGTCTGCGCAGGATTTTGTAAATGTGGGCGATGAGCTGGAAGCCGTGGTGCTTACCCTGGACCGTGAGGACCGTAAAATGTCCCTGGGACTGAAACAACTCACTCCTGATCCATGGACGGACATCACCTCAAAATATCCTGTAGGATCGCGTCATAAGGGTATTGTCCGGAACTTCACCAACTTCGGTGTATTTGTGGAACTGGAAGAGGGACTTGATGGATTGATTTACATTTCAGACCTCTCCTGGACCAAAAAGATCAAGCATCCTTCAGAGTTTGTCACTGTTGGTGATGAATTGGAAGTGGAAGTGCTTGAACTGGATGTCGATGGGCGTAAACTCAGCCTGGGCCACAAGCAGACCACCGAGAACCCATGGGATAAGTATGAGAAAGAATTCGGAGAAGGGAAGAAGCTGACCCGTGGGGAAGAAGCCGAATTCAAGATCATTGAATTCAACAAGGACCTCAAAAGGGTTGTGGCGAGCCACACGGCCATCTTCAGGGAGGAAGAAAAAAGGAACGTACGGGCGGCACGCAAAAAAGCTACCGCTTCGGACGAATCCAAACCTACCCTGGGTGATGCCAATGAGCAGTTACAGGCCCTCAAGGACAAGATGGAAGGCAGCAAGAAGAAATAAGTCTTTCGAATGTATATTGAGAAACCCTGGGCCTGGTGCCTGGGGTTTTTTTATGGGAAATCATTCCTGGCTGCGCTGCCTTCACCGATGGGGCTGTGATTTGGGGAGAATTGTCTATTTTTGTCTCCTGAACCTTTAGGTCTTTCCCTCGCATGAGTCAAAAAGTGCTGCTTTCTGCAAAAGAGATAGACATCATCCTGCACCGATTGGCCTGCCAGTTATTAGAAAACCATCCGGATTTTTCCAACGCCGTTCTGATCGGTCTGCAACCCAGGGGGACCTTTCTGGCAAACCGATTGCGTGATTTGCTGCAACAGACCTACAAGGTAAAGGAAATTCCTTTCGGCCTTCTGGACATCACCTTTTACCGGGATGATTTCCGTCGGGGAGACAAGACCCTGGCCGCCAATTCCACACAGATTGACTTTGTAGTGGAGGGAAAACGGGTAGTACTGGTTGATGATGTTCTGTACACAGGCCGCAGTATCCGGGCGGCACTGACCGCTATCCAGTCATTTGGACGGCCCCGGGAAATAGAGTTACTGACCCTGATCGACCGTCGCTTCAGCAGGCACCTTCCAATTCAGCCCGATTACCGGGGCAGACAGGTGGATGCCATAAAGGGACAGCGGGTCAAGGTTTGCTGGAAAGAAAACGAAGGAGAGGACAGGGTATACCTGGTTAGTCATTAAGAATATGGGTGAACTAAGCGTACGTCATTTACTCGGAATCAAATACCTGGAAAGGTCCGACCTGGAGTTGATATTCGAAACTGCCGACCATTTTAAGGAAGTCCTGAGCCGAGCTATTAAGAAAGTACCTTCACTTCGCGATATTACCATTGCCAACATCTTTTTTGAGAACAGTACCCGTACCCGTCTGTCTTTTGAACTGGCAGAGAAGCGATTATCGGCCGATGTGATTAATTTTTCGGCTTCCCAGTCCTCTGTCCGCAAGGGGGAGACGCTGATCGATACGGTGAATAACATCCTTTCCATGAAGGTGGATATGGTGGTCATGCGCCATCCAAATCCGGGGGCCGGGATTTTTCTTTCACGCCATGTAACCTCTTC
>JARRLI010000273.1:0-2715 GCA_037387145.1 Robiginitalea sp.
TCTGTGCGATCCACATGATCCACCCGAAGGAATCTCCGGAAACAGTGCTAATGCCAAACAGGGCCAGGGCTTTCCCAACGGCGATCGGGTACAATCCGATTCCTCCGTTGGTCGTGGACATGGCAAAAGCCCCCGCTACAAACCCCACCAAAAGCTGGCCGAAAGTCAGGGAAATGGTTTCCGGCACGGTGTATTTGATTACCCAGAACATGCCGATATAGCAGGCCCAAATAAATACGGTATGCCCTATAAAGGCCCACTTGCGTTTCATGTGGAATATGCTAAGGACCCCTTCCAGCAGCCCCTTCAGAAAAGTGCGGACTTTAATTGCAAGGGGATTGGACGACCTTCGCAGAATAGCCAGTGTGCCAAATAACCCCCCAACCCCTACTAAAATAACCAGGATTGAGCCCCCAATCCCAAATCCATTTTCGGAAAGGTATCCGGCTATGATGCTGGTCTGTGAAATCAGGGCTGCCAGTATTATGAGAAGAAGCATGATTACATCGATTACACGCTCAGTGACTATGGTGCCAAATCCTTTCTGAAAAGGAACATCTTCATATGTTGCCAGAGCCGTCGCCCTGAGGACTTCTCCCGAACGTGGAATCCCCAGGTTGGCAAAATATGCCATCAGGACCATCATGAGGGTATTACGGATTCTGGGCTTGTAGCCCATCGGTTCCAGAAGGTAATTCCAGCGGACCGTCCGTGACAAATGGCTCAACACCCCTATCAGTACGGATACCAAAATCCAGAACAGGTCTGCCTGTCGAATATATTTCAGGATTTGGGTACGGTCTTCGGGGGAGGTTATCAAATAGGCATAAACAATAAAAAACACCCCCAGTGCAATCGGGAGGACTGTTTTCAGTAGTTTTTTGGTGGCGGGCTTCAAAATCAGTTAAGCAGGTTCGTCTCCTCGTTCGGGAATACCAGGGCCGGGTTAAATTCCCGCGCTTCTTCCATATCCATCCAGGCATATGTAATAAGTATCAGGATGTCTCCCACGGCAACCTTTCTGGCGGCTGCTCCATTTAGTGTGAGCTCACCACTGCCGCGTGAGCCTGGGATGACATAGGTTTCCAGGCGTTCACCGTTGTTGTTGTTCACGATTTGTACTTTCTCGCCTCTGATTATATTGGCGGCATCCATCAGATCCTCATCAATGGTGATGCTTCCGATATAATTTAGGTCGGCTCCAGTAACCTTTACGCGATGTATCTTGGATTTGACAACTTCAATTTGCATGGGGCAAAAATACTTAATTAAGGGCGATGTTATCTATTAGCCGTACTCCTCCGAGGTAGGCTGCCACAAAAACCCTGTATTTTTTATCGTTTTCTTTTCTCATTACGGGTTCTAGGGAATACGCATCCGCAATTTCTACATATTCCAGTTCAAAGTCCGGGTACTCTGAAAATGCTTCCCGGACAAAATCCTTTACCTCAGAAGCACTTTTCGTGCCAAACAGATTTTTTGCCTTCACAAGGGTTTGATAGATTAATCCCGCCTGCTTCTGAAGACTTTTTGTCAGTAACTTATTGCGTGAGCTCATAGCCAGCCCATTTTTTTCCCTGACGATCGGGCAGGGGACAATTTCCGACCGGATCCCCTGTTTTTTTGCCAGATGCCTGATGATGACCAATTGCTGGTAATCCTTTTCGCCAAAATATGCTCGATTGGGTTGTACGAGCTGTAAGAGAGATTCCACGATGGTGCCCACACCATCGAAGTGCCCGGGTCTGTGCGCACCTTCCATAAGCGAATCCATCCCATCGAAATCATAGGTCCGGGCCAGAATTTCCGAGCCATACATTTCGTTCACTCCCGGGGCAAACACCTTTATTTCACATGAAATAGTCCTTAGTTTCGCCAAATCTTTCTCAAGCGTTTTAGGGTACTTTTTAAGGTCTTCAGGGTCGTTAAACTGGGTGGGGTTTACAAAAATACTGACAATTACCTCCTGGTTCTGCCGGCATGCTTTTCTGACCAGTTCCAGATGTCCTTCATGCAGCGCCCCCATAGTTGGTACCAGGCCAAGGGATACTCCTTCGTCCTGAAGTCGCTTTCTGTAACGAATAACCTCATCTTTGGTGTTGAGAACTTCCATACCCTATCCAAACGGGCAGCAAACTTACTATAATTACGGCTATTCTTCATAAATTTTGTAATTTTGCAGCTACGTTTCGGCTACAGACAAAAACGCTCCTCTATGAATGGTAAAAAGGTATTGTTCGTATCTTCTGAATTAGTTCCCTACCTACCTGAAAATACTGTATCAAAAATGTCCTACGAGGCCCCGCGTATGGTCAATAGTAAAGGAGGGCAGATCCGGATTTTCATGCCCCGATACGGAAATATCAATGAACGGAGGCACCAGCTGCACGAAGTGATCCGCCTCTCGGGCATGAACCTGGTCATCAATGACATGGACATGCCCCTTATAATCAAGGTAGCCTCTATCCCAAGGGAGCGGATTCAGGTCTACTTCATAGACAACGAAGAGTACTTCAAGCGCAAGGCAACATTTACAGATGAAAACGGCGAACTTTTCCCCGATAATGACGAGCGGGCTATCTTGTTTGCCCCGGATGTCTCTGAGATGTATGGCTCGGATATCAGCGCCAGGCATTATGATTTCAAAGGAATGGATACGGTGATGGAAGGGGCATTTCGTCCGGGGCATTTTGACGGGGTGGGGACCATCGTGGA
>JARRLI010000274.1:0-2713 GCA_037387145.1 Robiginitalea sp.
CCCTGTCCAACCTCTCCATTCTGAGACTTGTAAAACTGCTGGGAGGGGGGCTTGATACCGTTTCCGTGCAGGAAGTGCAACTGGGATTGATGGCTGGTTTTGCCCCGGGAGAAATCATCTATACGCCCAACGGGGTTTCCCTGGAAGAAATTGAGGAAGCCGCCTCCATGGGAGTCCGTATAAATATCGATAACCTCTCAGTCCTTGAACAATTCGGATCCAGGCATCCGGACATCCCTGTTTGCATCCGGATAAACCCACATGTTATGGCAGGGGGGAATTCCAAGATTTCCGTCGGCCATATAGATTCCAAATTTGGCATTAGTATACATCAGATCCCACATTTGCTCAGGATTGTAGAACTGACCGGCCTTACGATTAACGGCATCCACATGCATACAGGGAGTGATATCCTGGACATCGAAGTCTTCCTATATGCATCAGAAATTCTCTTTGAAACAGCTCTGAATTTCCCGGATCTTGAATTCATCGATTTTGGGAGCGGATTCAAGGTACCCTACAGGGACGGCGATATACAAACTAATGTGGAAGAACTCGGAGAAAAGCTCGGCAGCCGGTTCAACGAGTTCTGCGAGGAATTTGGGAGGGACCTGACACTGGCCTTTGAACCGGGGAAATTTCTGGTGAGCGAATCCGGGTATTTCCTGGCAAAGGTAAATGTGGTAAAGCAAACCACTTCCACGGTATTTGCTGGTGTCGATTCCGGCTTCAACCACTTGATACGCCCTATGTTCTATGGAGCCTCCCATGAGATCATTAATATCTCAAACCCGGGTGGGAAGCAGCGTTATTACTCCGTGGTTGGCTATATTTGCGAAACGGATACCTTTGGCAGCAACCGCAGGATAAGTGAAATTTCCGAAGGCGACCTGTTATGTTTCAAAAATGCAGGAGCTTACTGCTTCAGCATGGCCAGCAATTATAATTCGAGGTACCGGCCGGCCGAGGTGCTATGGCATGAAGGGAAGGCTCACCTGATCAGAAAACGGGAGACCTTTCAGGACCTTATTCAAAACCAGGTAGAGGTCGACACCATTTTTACTGCGGATAAAACCAGGGCTTGGGTGAAATAAACAGGCCATTTAAGCGTTGGTGTTTAAACACATCAGACGGATTTTGAACAGTTAGGTATGAGACGGAGTTTACTATTTATTGCCCTGCTTCTGTGCATCAGCAGTATTCCTGAATTACAGGCACAGGAAGTTGAATTACAGGCACAGGAAGTTGCCTGGATGTCCTGGGATGAAGCTGTTCAGAAGGCAACCAAGGATACCTCACCAAAAAAGATCTTCGTTGATGTCTATACAGACTGGTGTGGTTGGTGCAAGAAAATGGATAAAGATACCTTTCAGGATCCGGAAGTAGCCGCATATATGAGCGAAAATTTCTATATGGTGAAGCTGGATGCGGAACAAAAGGATCCGATAGAATTCAGAGGGAACTCGTATACCTTCGTGCCCTCCGGACGTCGTGGGTACCACCAGTTGGCTGCGGCACTGCTTCAGGGCCAGATGAGTTATCCCACCGTAGTATTCCTGGATGAAGGCCTCAACATGCTATCCCCCGTACCCGGGTACCAGAAACCGGATGCCTTCCTGAAAATCGCCAGGTATTTCGGAGAAAATATCTACAAGGATACCTCCTGGGAAAGTTACAGTTCAGGAAGTCGCTAACTGTTATGCCCGGGCAAATGACACCCTGCATTTAGTATTAAAAGGAAATAACTACCGGCTGTAATTCGGAGATTCCTTGGTGATCGTTACGTTGTGTGGATGACTTTCGTGAATTCCGCTCGCGGTGATCTTTATGAACCTTCCCTTTTCCTTCAGGTCTGCAATGTTACTGGCCCCGCAATAGCCCATCCCAGCCCTCAGGCCGCCGACGAACTGGTGGATACTTTCATAAAGGTCCCCCTTATAGGGTACACGACCAACTATTCCTTCGGGCACCAATTTTTTGATATCGTCTTCAACATCCTGGAAATAGCGGTCCTTGGAGCCGTGTTTCATCGCTTCCACAGATCCCATACCCCGATAGGATTTAAATTTCCGTCCCTCATAGATAATGGTTTCTCCAGGGGACTCCTTGGTCCCTGCCAGCAGGGAGCCCAGCATAACAGAGTCTGCCCCGGCCGCAATAGCTTTCGGGATGTCACCAGTATACCTGATCCCTCCATCGGCTATTACGGGGACTCCGCTACCCTTAATGCCTGCTGCTACCTGTAGCACAGCCGAAAACTGCGGGAAACCTACTCCGGCGACCACACGGGTAGTGCAAATGGAACCGGGCCCAATACCTACCTTGACTGCATCGGCCCCCGCATCCACCAGATATCTGGCAGCCTCAGCGGTGGCTATATTGCCTACGATCACCTCCAAATCAGAGAAGGCGTTCTTTACTTCCTTGAGGATTCCCACAACCCCTTTGGTATGTCCATGGGCGGTATCTATTACAACGGCATCCACTCCAGCCCCGACCAAGGCCTCAGCGCGCTGGAGCACATCTGCAGTGACCCCCAGGGCTGCGGCTACGCGAAGCCGTCCGTATATATCTTTGTTTGCAATTGGTTTCTGGGTGAGCTTGGTAATATCCCTGTAAGTGATCAGCCCCACCAGTTTATAATTTTTATTGACCACCGGTAGTTTTTCAATTTTATTCTCCTGCAGAATATCCTCTGCCTCCTCCAGGGAAG
>JARRLI010000275.1:0-2710 GCA_037387145.1 Robiginitalea sp.
GGTCTCCCCCGGCCATTACGTAGGCGAGTTTATTTGCTATTTTCTTGTCGTGTTCTGAAATGTATCTGCCGGCTTCCATGGAATCTGTTCCTACCAGGAACATTCCAAGCGCCTGTTTCCCGAGGACCTTAATATTGTTTCGCGGGATCGGTTTGGTGTATCCCGATTCAGCCATTACTTTGGCATGGGCCTTGGCAGTGGCGATTTGCCGGTCCTTGTTTACCACTACTACGTCATTCCCTTTTTGCAACACGCCAAAATCAAAGGCCTCATATGCCGAAGTAGATACTTTGGCCGTGGCGACGGCAAGGAAATATTCTCTAAGGGCATTGAGTTCCACATCATTCTTGCGATAGGTTTGCGAGGCTCTCAGTGTCATTTCCTTGGAACCCCCGCCTCCCGGGATCACACCCACGCCAAATTCTACCAGTCCCATATAGGTCTCTGCCGCTGCCACTACTTTATCGGCATGCAGGCTGAGTTCACATCCGCCGCCCAGTGTCATACCGTGAGGTGCAGAGATAACAGGAATGGAAGAGTAGCGCATGCGCATCATGGTATCCTGAAAATACTTGATCGCCATGACCAATTCATCGTATTCCTGTTCTACGGCCATCATGAAGATCATTCCGATGTTCGCACCCACTGAAAAATTGGCTCCCTGGTTTCCAACGACCAGTCCCTGGAAATCTGTTTCAGCCAGGTCAATGGCCTTGTTTAGGCCGGCGAGTACATCCGCGCCGATGGTATTCATCTTAGACCGGAATTCCAAATTCAGGATCCCGTCTCCCAGATCTTCCACAACTACGCCACTATTTTTGAAGACTTCCTGCGTCTTGCGGATATTGTCCAGAATTATGAAGGCATCCTGACCGGGGACTTTTTCATAAGCCTTCGTCTGGATATTGTAAAAATAAGTTGCTCCTTCCTTCACTGTGTAGAAAGAATCCACACCTGCCTGCTTCATTTCCGTAACCCAGGCTGCAGCCTTCTGCCCCGTAGCTTCCAGCATTTCAACACCTTTGTCCAGACCTACTGCATCCCAAATCTGGAAGGGTCCATGTTCCCAGCCAAAACCTGCCTTCATCGCGCTGTCGATCTTATGAAGGGCATCCGTGATTTCCGGAATCCGGTGGCTTACATAGGCAAACAGGGCTCCGAAACTGTTTCGATAAAAAGCTCCGGCCTTGTCGGACCCGGCCACAAGTACTGGGAACCGATCTATGACCGCGTCGATGGGTTTGGTCTGTTCGAGCGTGGCAAACGCAGCTTTTTTCCGACTTCGGTAGTCCATGGATTCCAGGTCCAGGCTGAGGATTTCGCTCGATCCATCCTCCTTTTTGACTTTCTTGTAAAAACCCTGTCCGGTCTTGCTGCCAAGCCAGGATTGGTCGACCATTTGCTGAATGAATCCCGGAAGTTGGAACAATTCGTGGCGTTCGTCCTTCAGGCAATTCTCATGTATCCCGTTAGCCACATGTACCAGCGTATCCAGCCCCACGACATCAACTGTCCTGAAGGTTGCGGATTTGGGTCTGCCTATGACGGGACCGGTTAATTTGTCGACCTCCTCAATGGTCATGCCCATTTCCTTTACGGTATGAAAAAGGCTCATAATACTGAAAATGCCAATCCTGTTTCCGATGAAGGCGGGTGTATCCCTTGCCAGTACGGAGGTTTTCCCGAGGAATCGTTCCCCATAGGAAATAAGGAAATCCAGGATTTCCTTATTCGTCTTTGGTCCGGGGATGACCTCAAATAATTTCAGGTACCTGGGTGGATTGAAAAAATGCGTCCCGCAAAAATGCGCTTGAAAATCCTCGCTGCGGCCTTCGCTCATAAATCCGATCGGGATCCCCGAAGTATTCGACGTAATTAGCGTTCCAGGGGTGCGGTGTGCTTCGAGCTTCTCAAAGACCTGTTGTTTGATATCCAGGCGTTCCACGACCACCTCGATGATCCAATCGACCTGTGAAACAGCTGAAATATCATCTTCGAGGTTCCCGGTGGTTATGCGGTCGGCAAAATCCTTGTGGTAGATGGGGGAGGGCTTTGATTTCAGGGCGGCAGCCAGGGAATCATTCACCAACCGGTTGCGCACGGACTTATCTTCTAGTGTCAGGCCCTTCGCCTTCTCCTTCTCATTCAATTCCCTTGGAACAATATCCAAAAGGAGGACCTCCACGCCTATATTGGCAAAATGACAGGCAATCCCGCTTCCCATGATCCCGGAACCGATGACGGCTACCTTATTTATATGTCTGTTCATAATTACAGCGGATTAGCTATTAGACTCTTCTTGTTTGTTGTAGATCTTTTTCGCGGAAATAAGCTGATTGATCTTATTGGTGACTGCGAAGAACCCTTCCAGTTGTGAATGGGATACCTCCCCGCGCACTGCCTCATTAAATCGGAGCACAACGTTCTTGGAGTCCGCCCTTTTCTCCAGTCCAAAATCAGTGAGATGGATCAGGACACCCCGCCCATCCTCAGGATTCGGCCTTCTTTCAATCAAACCTCTATTTTCCATGTTCTTGAGGATTCGTGAAAGACTGGTAGCTTCCATACCCATTTTTGGGCCCAGAGCCGTCGAGGGCGTGCCGGTTTTAGGGTCTATACTAAGCAGTGTAAACCCCACAGCCATCGTACTGTCGAATTGTTTGGCCTCTTCGTTATACATTCGGGCTACAGCTTGCCAGGTTGCCCTGAG
>JARRLI010000276.1:0-4024 GCA_037387145.1 Robiginitalea sp.
GCTATCCCCGGGGAACTCCGGTGTATAAGTAAGCACTTATCCCTTATACGTCACCCTGTAGATCGCATCCCCCAGATCATCAGAAATTAAGAGGGATCCATCTTCGAGGAACAGAAGGTCCACCGGCCTGCCGAAAGCCTCCTGTGCTTCCTCATCCAGCCAGCCATCAATAAAGGGCTCATAGCTAACGGCCTCGTTCCCTTCCAGTTTTACCAGGGTCACCCGGTATCCTACCTTGGAGGAGCGGTTCCATGAGCCGTGCTCTGCAATAAAAGCATGTCCGTTATACGATTCAGGGAACATATCCCCTGTATTGAACTTTACGCCAAGGGGGGCTACATGGGCTCCCAGAGGCTGTACAGGCGAAACAAAATCGGAACAGGGACGTTGATCGCCGAATTCAGGGTCTTTTACGGTGCCACCATGGCAAAATGGGTACCCAAAATGTTGCCCGGGTTCGGCCAGCCGGTTGAGCTCGCAAGGTGGTACGTCATCGCCCATCATATCCCTCCCATTATCGGTAAACCAGAGCTCCCCGGTTTCCGGGTGCCAGGTAAATCCTACCGTATTCCGGACGCCGTGGGCAATGATCTCCCGCTCGCTTCCGTCGGGGTTCATTCTCGTAATAGACCCATACCGCTGGTCGGCCACTGTGGAATCACAAATATTGCAGGGAGCTCCTACGGGCACGTAAAGCTTGTCATCCGGGCCGAAGGCAATATATTTCCACCCATGGTGGAATTCCGTGGGATAGTCATCATATACCACCTCGGGTTTGGGAGGATTGTCCAGCTGGGATTCGATATTGGGATACCGGAGCAGTCGGTTTACCTGGGCCACATAAAGAGCTCCATCACGGAAGGCCACTCCATTGGGTACTTTCAGTGTGGTATCAAGAACAATGGTCCGGTCGGCCTTAAAGTCCCCATCCAGATCCTGTATGGCATACAGCTTATTGGCACTTCGCGTCCCCACAAACAAAGTCCCATCATCTCCAAGGGCCATTGATCGGGCCTCATCCACCCCCTCAGCATAGATTTCTATGGTAAAGCCTTCAGGAAGGTTCAGGTGGTCGAGCGGGAGGGTGTTGGCCATTTCATCCGCCTTCGAAAGCTCATCGGGGGTTTCCGGCTGCGCATCGGATTCTTTGCAGGAATGCAGCGCCATGCTTAAAACGCTTAGCAGTAATAAGGTAACGAGAAAGTTCTGAGTCTTCATGGTAAGGAATATTACAGGGTTGAACACAAAAATAGTAATCGAATGCAGATAACACTAGCAGAGAGGTCATAGAATTTCCGCCTGACGTAGTGTATTCCAGGGCCAGCAGGGGAATAATAAGCGCCACAGCACAAAAATTTCAGCCCTCTGTATCCACTGGCCTGTGTTGAATTGATTTTATTAGTAGATTATACCTTTAAAACAGCCCGGGTTAATTAATGGATTTAAAAACAGATCAAACCAAAAAATTCGGAACATTCGGAGGGGTATTTACCCCCCTGGCTGTTACCATGTATATCTTCGGTTTCCGGGAAGGGTGGCTGCATATTTTTCCTGATCATAATGCCTTCCTTGTCGACATCGCAGTATTCGGGGCCCTCTTTACCATTGCCTATATAAGCGCGAACCTCGCGATTAAAGCACAGTACATTATTATGGCCATTATTTTGTTGTCGCTACTCTCCATAGTAGTTGCAGCATACGAGGGAGTTATGGAAATACCATCCCGGGATGCCCTTGGCTGGGGAACATTCAGGGGTTCCGTGGAAAATGGATTTAGTGGTAGTTCTTTCTGGATGGTATTTGCGGTATTTTTTCCAGCTGCTACCGGGATAATGGCAGGGGCCAATATGTCAGGAGAACTCAGGGACGCCAAACGCAGTATTCCTGCGGGTACCCTTTGGGCCATAGGAGTGAGTTTTGTGATCTACATGCTCCTGGCCTACTGGATTTCCAGAAGCGCGACCGAAGACGAGCTGATCTCCAACTATTATATCATGGTTGACAAGGCATATTTTGGACCACTTGTAGTTGCCGGCATTCTGGGGGCTACTTTTTCTTCTGCCCTTGCCTCCATTGTGGGTTCCTCCAGAATCCTTTTCGCAATGGGGGAGCACAAAGTCTTGCCATATTCGAATTTTCTCCACTTCCGGAGCAAAACCGGACAGCCCAGGAATGCCATGCTGGTAACGGGAATTCTCATTTTCCTCACCCTCCTTCTCAGAAATCTCAATGCCGTGGCTCCGCTGGTGACGCTTTTCTTTCTAATCACTTATGCCATGATCAATATTGTGGTCATTATTGAACAAAACCTCGGACTCATAAGTTATAGGCCTTTGTTTAAAATACACAGATGGGTACCCTGGTTTGGATTGATTTCCTCCGTCTTCGCCATGTTTATTATTAATCCAACGGTAAGTCTTATTTCGCTCATGATCGTTTTGATGGTATACTGGTACCTCTCTCGTCAGAATCTGGAGACACCTTTCGAGGATGTACGATCAGGCCTTTTTGTATCCTTTGCGGAATGGGCTGCCAAGCATACCTGGGGCATGAAAAAAATGCAGCAGCGGGCATGGAAGGCTAATCTGATGGTTCCGGTCAGGGATATCAACGGGCTCAAAGGAACATTTGAATTCCTGCGGAATATAGCCAAACCCAAGGGATCCATAAAGCTCCTGGGGATTCAGCCATTTTCAGTAACAAATAACCTGGCCGATCAGCTGGAATCTATTTCAGCAGCCTTTCGGGAGAAAGGTGTTTTTTCTTCGTCTACGGTCATCCACACCGACCAGTTTGCCAATGGGATCAATTACGGCAGTCAGGCATTACAGGGGGCCTTTTTTAAACCAAACATTGTCTTTCTCAATATGCAGAACCACGATAATTATGAAACAGAACTGCGTCCTGTAATGAAGGAGTCAATCCGTCTGGAAATTGGCATACTCCTTTTCTTATTGCATCCCACAACCCTTCTGGGTCAGCGAAACATGATCAATGTTTGGGTAAGTGACCGGCAGGGAAACTGGAATTTGGGATGGGATATCGGAAATCTGGACCTTTCGATACTTGTGGCCTATAAACTTAAGATGAACTGGGTTGCCCGAATACGATTGATTACCGTGGTGCGGAATCCGGATGAGGAAGACAACGCCAGAGGGTTCTTAAGCTCACTGATCGCCCTGGCGCGTTTACCCCATACACTTACTGAGGTGTATACAGGTGATTTCAAAGAAGTTGTAGGCATGGCACCCGCGGCAGACCTAAACATTTTTGGCATGGACCAGGACCTCCCTTTCGAATTTGTAAAAGAAATGTCCGAAAGAACACAGAGTTCCTGCCTGTTCGTCAAAGACTCGGGCCACGAGAGTATTTTGGCCTGATAGCAGCGAGCTGAAAACATGGACCTCCAGCTCCCGGAGCTAAATAAAAACCGCCCATCACTGGGCGGTTATCAGATATGGCTGTAACGCAACTAACTATTTGATTTCAACCAGTTCCAGATCGAAGATCAGATCTTCCCCGGCAAGCGGATGATTGGCGTCGATTACGATGCTTGCTTCACGGACTTCAGCAATCCGTAGCTGCCGCTCGCTCCCATCTTCTCCTCTGGCTACCAGCCCCATTCCGATTTCAGGGGTTATGTTGGTAGGCAATTGCTCCTTGTCGATCTCCTGGAACAATTCCTTTTGGATTTCCCCATAGGCTTCCTCTTTAGGAATGGTTATGGTCTTGGTATCGTTGACCATCATGTCGATGAGTCCCTTTTCAAAACCCGGGATCAGGCTTCCCTGCCCTAGTTGGACTTCCAGGGGTTCCCGCTCTCTGGAGCTGTCAAACACTTCTCCGGAGACCAATTTCCCAGTATAATGCACGCGCACAGTATCGTTTTCAGTTACCTTGCTCATAAGTATTCAATTTTTGAATTAGGCGGCAAAGATACAGGCTCTTGAATGGACATACGAATGAATCTTGGATTTTTTGCGGGATTAAGCCCCTACTCTTCGGATTTACGAACAAATGGGAC
>JARRLI010000277.1:0-5273 GCA_037387145.1 Robiginitalea sp.
TAATGGGTTTTATATTATTCGCTTTGGGCAGCTGTAAAGGACCTGCTAAGCAGGAAACTCCCGAAAACATTGTGGAAACACCTGAAAAAACCCTGCCGGAACTACTGGCATACAAACATGGATTTGAAAACTGGAAGGATGTTCAACGTATCCGTTTCACATTTAATATAGACCGGGATACATCTCATTATGAACGATCCTGGATTTGGGATGTCCGGGAAAACCGGGTCACCCGGATGTCAGAAGCCGACACCATAAGTTACCTGCGCTCTGAAGTGGATTCCACCCTCATGCGTGTAGACGGGTCTTTCATCAATGACAAGTTCTGGTTTCTGGCCCCCTATCAATGGGTATGGGATAGCGGGAGCTTTACGCATTCCTATCAAGAAGATGCCCTGGCTCCAATCTCCGGGGACTCCATGCCGAAACTGACCATTGTATATGGAAATGAAGGAGGATATACCCCCGGCGATGCTTATGATTTCTACCTCGGAAGGGATTCACTGGTGCGGGAATGGGTATTCCGCAGGGGAAATCAACCCGAACCCTCTGTGATCACTACCTGGGAAGGATACCAGAAATTTCAAGGACTCAACCTTTCCACAAGGCACGAGAATGCCGAAGGAAGCCTCAAGTTTTATTTCACGGGGATAGCGGTAGAATAGTCGGGAACTAGGCGGTCTTATTTCTTATTCCTTAAGATAAAAGTAGACAGGAAGACCAGCACAGCTGCCCCCAGCAAGACGGCAAAGGTAGTGGTAAGTTGAAAATGCTCCCCCACATATCCAAGGACAGGAGGGGCCAGCAGAAAACCGGTATATCCCGTCCCTGCGATAAAGGCTACACCCTGGGCAGCATCCACTCCCTTGATATTGCCTCCGATCCTGAACATTTCCGGGACGATTACCGAAAATCCGAGACCGATCAGGGAAAATCCGAGCAAGGACATCCAAATACCCGTACTCAGCACACTGAGGTAACCGAATACAGCAATCAAACTTCCCAGGGTTACAATTCGGACAGATCCAATACGTGTGCTTATGCTGTCGCCCAGGAACCTGCCGAGGGTCATGGTAACTGAAAAGGCCAGAAAGCCGGCCCCG
This sequence comes from Robiginitalea sp., assembly GCA_037387145.1. Taxonomy (GTDB): domain Bacteria; phylum Bacteroidota; class Bacteroidia; order Flavobacteriales; family Flavobacteriaceae; genus Robiginitalea. Next base: position 1,104 of record JARRLI010000277.1, read on the forward strand.
ATCAAAAATTCCGGTGCCTGGCTGATTTCCTGTAGATACAGGGAAATCTCAGGTTGATCAGAAAGACCAAAAGAATCACTCCCAGCATATGGATGGCCGGATTCCCGATAGGGACAATCAGAAAACTCCCAAGGCCCGCAAACACCCCTCCCAGGCTAAAAAAACCATGAGCCGCAGACATAAATTTTTCATTGTCCTCCTTTTCAATTTCAGTCACCAGTGTGTTCATGGCAATATCGGTAATCCCGTTGCTGGCACCAAACAGGAACAAGGCCCCCATCAAAGCATAATAATTGGGAGCCACCAGGGGGAAAAATGCAAAAATACTGCTTGCCACTACCCCATACCAGGTAACCTTCCCAACCCCCAGGCGGTTAATCAGGCGGGGGGCGATAGGAAAGATCGCGAAAATCCCGAGGGAAAGAAAAAATATGGCAAAGCCCAGTTTTGCCTTGTCGATCCCCAGTTGCTCCTTTATTATGGGGATGTAGATAGCCCATGTCCCAAACCACATATTCAGGCTGGCAAAGACCCAGGCAGGGGCAAAATACCGTGGATTTGAAAGGATAAGCCGAAGGGATTTCATCGGAGGGCACGTTTATAGGAGCTGCAAGATAGGTCAGAAAAAATTTTCTGTCCCTAGGGCGAAGGTTTTTCCAGTATGCCTTTTTTTAGAATCTGCCCAAAATGGTACATATCTGCAAAGGAACAATAAAAGGGTGCCGGTGCCAGACGGATGACATTGGGCTCCCGCCAATCCGTGATCACCCCGCTTTTCATCAAATAATCGAAGAGCGGTCGGCCCTCGCCATGCAGGAAGACGGATAACTGGCATCCTCTTGCCTGAGGGGGTGTGATGATCTCAAAAGTGCTTTCGACCTCTTTATCGATCTCCCTGAGGATAAATTCCAAATAGGCCACCAACAGGTTCCGCTTGGCGATCAGGGTATCCATCCCAACTTCATTAAAAAGCTCCAGGGAGGCCAAATACGGTGCCAATGCCAAAATAGGGGCATTGCTAAGTTGCCATGCATCGGCAGAATCGATTGGATCGAAACGGGGCTGCATTAAGAAACGGCTTTCCTTTTTGGTACCCCACCACCCCTCAAAACGGGGGATATTCGTTTCTGAAAGGTGCTTTTCATGAATAAAAACACCGGATGCATTCCCGGGGCCGCTATTCATATACTTGTAGCTGCACCAGGCGGCAAAATCCACCTCCCAGTCATGCAGGGCCAGGTGAACATTGCCTGCCGCATGGGCCAGGTCCCAGCCTACCATAGCTCCTGCCTCCCTGCCGGCCTTGGTGATCTGCTCCATATCGAATACCTGCCCGTTGTAATAGTTTACTCCCCCCATAAGGACGAGGGCCAGTTCTTCGGAGTGCCTGTCGATAGCTTCGAGGATGTCTTCCGTCCTCCAAAAGTGTTCACCGGGGCGCTTTTGCACCTCAATAAGCGCTTCTCCGGGGTCGTATCCGTGAAATCGAAGCTGACTCTGCAGCATATACTGGTCCGAAGGGAATGCCTTTTCCTCACAGAGGATCTTATACCGGCCACCCTCCGGCCGATAAAAAGAAACCATCATCAGGTGCAAATTAACCGTCAGGGTATTCATCACGGTAATCTCCCGCTCCCTGGCACCCACTACCTTTGACAGGGCGGGGATCAATCTTTCATGGTAATCCCACCAGGGTTTTTCAGCATAGAAATGGCCTTCAACGGCGAGGTCCCGCCAATCCCGCATGACCTCATCCACAAATTCCTGAGCGCTTTTGGGTTGGAGCCCCAGGGAATTTCCAGTGAAATAGATTACCTCTTTCCCATTCACCCTGGGAAAATGAAAGGCATCCCTGTAGGGGCGAAGCGGGTCCTGCTGATCCAGTTTCTTTGCAAATTCCTCTGAGTTCTTAAAATCCATCTGTGGGTTTTGTTCAAAAATACAATGAAGAAGGGAATCCCGGGCAGAATTAACTTTCCAAAGGTTCATCCCGCACGCGCATTTCTATAATATGCGGTTCAAAGCCGGATTTTTGATATGCCCGGATAGCCGGTTGATTTTCGGTGTACACCGTCAGACGAATCTCGCAGAGCCCTTGTTCCCTGGCCCATATCCGCAGGTATTCGACAATCTTGCCATTGATCCCCAGGCCCCTGTATTCCGGACGGGTGTACATGAACCCAAAATATGCATAGGCGTCGTGGTCCAGATACTGCCTGGGGGTTTTGCGGATCGCATATCCGGAAGCTATGATCACGTCCCTGTACACGGCCACCACAAGCCGGGCAGCGGGATCGTTGATCAGGTGATCCAGGTCGTAATAATGTACGGGATCAGGCCTTATGGTTGGATCAAAAGGGCGTTCATCTCGGATCAGTCCCTGCTCAAAAGATCGCAATACAGGCAGGTCTTCTGGTGTGGCAATTCGGATATCAACTTGCATAACATCACTGGAATTTCATTAGTCTAAAGTAGGGATCATTTTGATCTTTTCCTGAGCGTTAGCCTGAGGACAAGCAGCAACTAAACAGCTGAAAGGCACAGAGCTGCTTTCTTTTTAAGTTTACCCACGTCCCATGGTGTGCCAATCGCTTCGGGCACTGCAGGGCTTTTGCCCGGTCTATCAATTGTGCCTTCCCTGAAACTTTCCCTTTCAGCCCCAATTTTCTCTATTTTTGCACCAAAAGACCATGCACTTTCTATCTGCTTCCCTGGAGGAATATATCGCGGTTCACAGCGAAGAGGAACCACCGCTTCTGAGGGAACTCACCAGGGAGACCCACCTGAAGGTCCTGATGCCCAGAATGATCACAGGGCATTATCAGGGTCGGGTCCTCAGCATGATATCGCGCCTTGTTAGACCCCGGAAGGTCCTGGAAATAGGCACCTACACCGGATACTCTGCCCTGTGCCTGGCCGAGGGCCTTCTGTCAGACGGCAGGCTGCATACCATTGATAAGAACGAGGAACTCTTTGAACTGCAGAGGCGCTACTTTGACCGAAGCCCCTATGGAAAACAGATTACACAGCATACAGGAAGGGCATTGGAGCTGATTCCGGGGATGGATGAAGTTTTTGACCTTGTCTTCATCGATGCGGATAAAGAGGAGTACCCCGACTATTTCGAAATGGTGCTGCCCAAAGTTCGGCCCGGTGGACTGATACTGCTTGATAATGTGCTCTGGTCGGGAAAAGTACTGGGCCCGGTCGATAAAAAGGATAAGGCTACCAGGGTGTTGGTGGAATTCAACAAAAAACTCGGGGAAGACCCACGGGTACGCTCCGTTATTTTACCCATTCGCGACGGGCTGACCTTTTGTACGGTTGAATAAGGCAGGTCGGGAATAGCCTCCCCTTCCCATTATTTGCGGCTTATGGTGCCGCCTACGTCGTCCAGGTTCTTCTTGACTTCTTTGAGTTCATTCTGGATGTCATCAGCTATCGAAGTATCCAATCCCTGTTTTTCAGCACTTTGATGGATCTCGCGCTTGATTTCTTCGGTAGCATCCTTTAGCTGGCGCATACCTTTTCCAAGGCCTTTGGCAATGCCCGGAATCTTATCTGCTCCAAATACCATCACCACAATGAAAAGTATGAAGAAAATTTCTGCTCCGCTAATAAACAATACTACCCCTGCCATGGTACAAATATAAGCAAGTTTCCCCCGCAATAATAAAAAAGTCCCGGCTGGAGGCCGGGACTTGGTTGAAGTTGTGGAAGCTTACTCTCCCTTGATGTTCTCCTTAAACTGCTGGAATTCAGAGGGTGTTTCCTCCTTAGGCCAACTGTTATTGCTTGTATCGATATCTGCTGTCTCCATTTTGGGGTCAACCACGATTCCCACCAACTCAGACTGGGAGGAAATAACCCGGCTGACTTCCTTGTCGTTCTTCCTCCAGATCTCAGGAGGATAGGTTACCACTTCCTTGGAACCATCGGCATAGGCATACTCAACAATGAGCGGCATAGGGATTCCCCCCGGTTTGTCAAATGTCACCTCGTAGAAATACTTTGGTTCTTCTACAGCTGCACGCTCTTCAGCTGTCATGTTGTCCATCATAAATTCTTTTAACGGTTGGGAAACCTCGGACGGAGATTTTCCTTTCAATTCAGGATCAAAGTCTTCACTATCCTCTTCTGCCAGGTAAACCAAAGGTGGCAGGTCTGCTT
>JARRLI010000278.1:0-2702 GCA_037387145.1 Robiginitalea sp.
CGAGGGATCTTGATTTCAAAAGGTTCAGGGAGATCGCGGATATGGTTGGAGCTTTTCTCCTGGCCGATATCGCCCATCCCGCCGGTCTGATTGCGAAAGGGATCCTGAGTGATCCTGTCCCGCATTGTCATTTTGTGACCACCACCACACACAAGACCCTGAGGGGACCGCGTGGAGGATTGATAATGATGGGGGAGGATTTTGAGAACCCATTTGGTATCCGTTTGAAGTCTGGGGCTCTGAAGCGCATGTCTTCCCTTATAGATATGGCGGTATTTCCCGGAAATCAGGGCGGGCCGCTGGAACATGTAATTGCAGCAAAAGCCATCGCTTTCGGACAGGCTCTTACGGATGATTTCCTTCACTATATGATTCAGGTGCAGAAGAATGCACAAGCCATGGCCAGTGCTTTTGTGAAAAGGGATTACGATATCATTTCCGGAGGCACGGACAATCATATGATGTTGATCGACCTTAGAAATAAGGGCGTCACAGGTAAAGCGGCTGAAAAAGCACTTGTCTTGGCGGACATTACGGCAAACAAGAACATGGTTCCTTTCGATGACAAGTCGCCTTTCGTTACTTCCGGCATTCGCTTCGGTACGGCAGCGATAACCACGCGCGGTCTCAAGGAAAATGATATGGAACAGGTGGTTGCCTGGATCGATCGGATTATCCAGGATCCGGACTCGGAATCCACTGCGGCTTCAGTTAAGGCGGAAGTAAATGCCTTTATGGCACAAAGACCATTATTTGCCGGATAATAGTCCTGTAAGGATTTAGACAAAGACCCGTTGCATTTCCAGGGGTATCCGTGTAGGTTTCCCGGTACGTGCGTCGAGTAACACCCATTCTGTAAGGCATTCGGCAATTAGGGAGTCCGTTTCCACCGTATGGATCTCTACCTTTCTTTTTGAAATTGCCCCGGATGCCTCTGGAACGTAGGTGCAGATCATTAGGTTATCCCCCTGTTTGGCAGGCCTGTGATAGGTGATTTGATGGCGTTTAACGACCCAGATAAATTGGTCCTCCCAGACTTGGGACGTCAATTGTTCCCAATGTTCCTTTGAGACCAGCTGAACCCATTCGAGGTACCTGACATTGTTTACATGTTGCAGGTCATCCAGATCCGATGAGGTAACGGTTAGTTCCTTCCTGTATTTTTTCATCAGTCCCGCTTAAAGATCCTGACCTCGAAGAGTTTATCCCAGTTTTTCCCGGTTACAAAGAAGGTTTCCCGCGTCGGATGATAGGCTACGCCGTTAAAGACATCCAGATCGGGGTGCTGTGTTACCAGATCACTGAGACCCCCAAAATTTACCACCCCTTCAATAGCTCCGGTTTGGGCGTCAATGATCATCATGCTCTCTTTTTGCCATACATTAGCGTAGAGTTTGCCATCTACATATTCGAGCTCATTGGCCTTGTTGAAAACAGAACGGTCGGTTACCGTTTCAATATATCCTTCTTCCTGCAGGGTGGCTGGATTCAGAAACCAAATCCGTTGTGTACCGTCACTCTTGAAGAGTTTCTTTCCATCGTTGCATAAACCCCACCCTTCTTTGCTTTTGCCATAGGCAAAACTCCCCAGTCTTTCGAGATTTTCACGATTGAAATAGAATCCAGTTCCTTCCCGCCAGGTGAGCATAAAGACTGTATCATTGACTATCGTAATCCCTTCGCCAAAATATTGCTCATCGAGAGCGTTTGTTTTGAGGACCTTCCCGCTTCGATAATCTACCTTTCGAAGGGTGGAAGCTCCTTTCCGGCCGGTGCTTTCATACAAGGTGTCTCCATGGAATTCAAGTCCCTGGGTAAAGGCACTCCGGTCATGTGGATAGGAATTGATCACTTCGTATGTGTAAATTTCCGGTTTATGCGCAGCCAACAGCAGGATTTCGGATTCTGCCATAATTTCCTGCCCTTCTGTAAAAATCCTGGCCTTTAAGGTTTTAGTGCCCAAAGTAGGGGCATCGAGGATTAGTTTACCCTGCTGATATTCCAGCGGGAGGTCATTCAAAGTATATCGGACCGAGTCCACTTCCCGGCCAGACTTATTGTTTAGGCGTACTCCAACCTCCTCATTAATCTGGAATTTTTTTCCATCGCCTTCCAGTCGTATACCGAAGTTACGGGAAGGGTCCTTATCCCCGCAGGCCATAAATATTGCCAGGGCGGAGATAGACAAAAATGTTTTTAAAAAATACATGGGAATACTTTTCACAGATGCACTATTGGTTTTATTGCTCTATTCTTCATTCGATGCTAAATTACGCATGTAAATGGATTGACCCAAACCCAAAAAGATTGTATATTTGCGTTCGGCAAGTCCTACACGACCAGCTCCTGCAGAATCCCCCAGGGCGGGAACGCAGCAAGGGTATGCGGTCGTAGCGGTGCGATGTAGGTAGCTTGCCGTTTTTTTATGCCCGAAATTCTGCGAAGGGATTTTTTGGAAAGCACACATCTTTTTACATTGTACCCATGGAGTCAACCAGAAAAGTAGTATTGGTAACAGGCGGTTCCTCTGGCCTTGGCAAAGCTACTGCAGCCTTCCTGAGCGCCCGGGGATATCGGGTATATGGGACCGCGAGGGACCCGAAAAAATATGCCGGTTTTGACCTGTTCCCTTTGCTGGCGATGGATGTGCGGGAGGAAGCCTCCGTCAATGCCGCGGTGGGGGAGTTGCTGAAAAGGGAAGG
>JARRLI010000279.1:0-1551 GCA_037387145.1 Robiginitalea sp.
GGGTAGCCGTCAGTACACAGAAGCTTTGATTTGATTTCCGTACCAATCCCGGGCTTCCCCGCCAGATCGGCACAGGCAGGGCGGCCTGAGCATTTCACAAAACGCTTCTAACTTATGTTAACAGGTTGCCTTCCTCATCCCATTCGGCAATGATCCCGCGGCGGCTCTGATCCACACATTTCTCGAGCCATTCAGGCTCATAGGCAAGACCGTGTTTATCGAGGACCTCCTGCGGCACCCCATCCCATACATTCGGCATATTGCCTTTATAGCCGAGTTCCTCAATACCATTCCTGGAAGTATAATATCCGCAAACGGTCAGATTCCGGACCAGGTTGAAGAATTGTATCTCGAGGGGTTGCTCGTCCATCGGCACTTCGGGGTCATACCAGGCGATTCCATCCAGCAGTTCTTTCTGCTGTGCAGGTCCTGCCGACTTGAACTCCAGCTCGAACTCTGTGTTGCTCTTGTGGTCCAGCCACATCAGACCGCCCCTAAGGGTTACCTGGAAGGGCTCATAATCCTTGGCCATGAATTCGATAAACTCGGGAACCCCGGCATCCAGTGGCCCTCCAAACTTTTCATCCGGCGGAAGTATCAGGTTTGCAAGGGTGGAAATGGTCTCCATTTCGTGGACATTGAAAAAAGGATCTTCCTGTAACTTCCTGATCTGCTCAATCTCCATCGGGGTACGTCCATACCCAAAACCTGCTTCCGAAATCAGCTGCTCCGCAGCCTCATTTGCCTCTCTTGGGGTGCAGCCGTGGACAGCCAGTCCTCCGGCCACGGTGCCTAACAATAGGGATTTTAAACTCTTTCTTCGGTCCATTTCAGATGTTTTGTTGTTTTAATTGATCCACCAGGAATTCAGAAGCCCGCCAGCTGAGTGCCAGGATGGTCCATGTACAGTTCTTGTCCGCCTGGGAAACAAAAGGTCCTGCATCGGTAATAAATACGTTGTCCGCCTCATGCAACTGCTGATAGCGATTGGTGACCGAAGTCTTCGGATCGTCTCCCATCCGGGTTGTACCTACCTCGTGAATGATCCTCCCCGGTGTCTCCAGACCATAGTCATTCTCCTCAGGCGGGGCAGGCCATAATGGTTCTCCGCCCATATGGTGTATGATCTCCCGGAATGTCTCCTGCATATGACGGGCTTGTTTTCGCTCGTAATCCGACCAATTGTAATGGAAGCGCAGGACGGGGATCCCGAATTCGTCCACGGTAGTGGGGTCGATCTCGCAATAATTATCCTCTCGTGCGATGGCTTCCCCCCTGCCCCCAAAACCGATCACCGATCCATAGTATTTCTTTACGTCCTGTCTTAGTTTTTCGCCATAACCACCGGTTTTCAGCCCGAAGAATTTGTTGAAATCGTTCGGGTTGAAACCAAAGCCGTAATTAGGCATTCCCAGACCTCCCCAGACCTCGATATGGTACCCCCTCGGGAAATCCAGGTTCTTGTTGTCGGCCCACCAGGGGGAATAAACATGCATCCCGCCAACCCCGTCCTCATTGTAGATTTCCCGGTTCATAAGGGCAGGAATGAAG
>JARRLI010000279.1:1569-6378 GCA_037387145.1 Robiginitalea sp.
CCGGTGGAGTCGTGCAGGTATTTCCCAACCAACCCGCTTCCGTTCCCCAATCCGTTGGGGTGCTGCGGGCTTTTTGAATTGAGCAGAATGCGGGCTGTGCTGCATGCCGAGGCCGCCAGCACCACCACCTTGCCCTTCAGCTGGTATTCCTTTCTGTCTTCTTTATTGATATACGAAACTCCGGTGGCCTTTCCTTCCTGGTTGGTAGTCACCTCACGAACCATGCTGTTCACAAAAAGATCCACCTGTCCGCGGCTCTTCTGTGCGGGGAAGATCAGGCAGGTTCCGGCAGAAAAATCTGCGTAGACCTGGCAGGCCCGTTTGCATTGTCCGCAATAGAAACAAACCCCCCTATCGTTATTGATCTTCTTGGTGAGCATGGACATGCGTGAGGGGATCACGGGAATTCCGGCTTTACGGGCCCCTTTAATATAGTACAGTTCATGCAGGCGGGGCTTGGGCGGAGGAAGGAAGAAGCCGTCCGGTTCGTTCGGGAGGTTCTCCTTGCTGCCAAAAAGTCCTATAAGCTTATCCACTTTGTCGTAGTACGGCTTTACATCCTCATATCCGATAGGCCAGTTATCCCCCAGGCCGTCTACATCCTTATGCTTGAAATCCCTCGGGCCAAAACGCAGGGAGATGCGCCCCCAGTGATTGGTGCGCCCGCCAAGCATCTGGGAACGGAACCAGTCAAATCGGGTCCCGTCCTTATGGGTGTACGGCTGTCCTTCGATTTCCCAACCCCCGAAGGCTGCGTCAAAATCACCGAAAGGGCGCACCGTTGCAGCCCCCCTCCTTGGGGATTCATAAGGCCATTTCATTTGGGTCTGGTGCTCTGGAAGTTTTGGGTCAAAAAACGGGCCGGCCTCTACTACAGCTACTTTCATTCCGGCATCAGCTAGTACCTTGGTAGCCATGCCTCCGCCCGCCCCGGAACCTACAATAATCACATCGTAGGTAATTGGCTGTTCTTTAATTTGCATGGTATTCTGAATAGTTCCATTAAATATACAAGGCCCTGCGGAAAAAGGAGGAAAATGGGCCTGATATTTCTGGAAAAATTGAAAAAATATCGGATGAAAATTGCAATTCCCTTGTTTTAGGGTAATAGCACGGGTTGGGGACGTAATTGCTTCAAAGCCTCGCTGACCTCGCTTACCGGCAGGCGGCAACTGTGGTCCTGACACACGAAAATCTGTGTAATATCCGGATCATACCGGGCTTCAAAAAGCGGCAGCTCGCTATCCTGCCCGGTGGCTACCAGCAGTGCATCCGGAAGGAATTCAAGGGCCATTTCCCCGCGGATTTCCAACGCATCGGGCCCTGCAACGGCCACTTCATAGAAGGGGTAGCGGTAGCGCATGAGAAGGCTGCCCCACCCGGTATAGTTCTCGGGTGATTTCAGAAAGCGGTCCTGCAGGGTCAAAACCATTTCCCTGCTCTTATCAAGGTATTCAGGCCGGTAGAAGAAATGCCCCAAATCCGAAAGCAGGGTGGCTACCACCGTATTCGGGGAGGGCATCACCCCATCATCCGTTTTTACAATGGGTGCCATCAACTCCTGTTCCTCGCGGTACCTGAAGAGTGGGGACGCTGTATCCTGAAAACGCGCCTCAATATGGCCGAGGAGTTCCTGGGAGAACTCAAGGTAAAGGGATTCGGAACTGACCTGGTACAGGCGGAAAGCCGCCTGGGCGAGAAAGGCATAATCCTCGAGGAATCCCTGGGATCTGCTGTCTCCCGGCTTGTAACTGTGCCTGAGCTGTCCGGACTGGTAGGAATGCTTCATAAGGTACTCAAACAAGAGATACGCCTCCTCCAGGTAGTCCGGATCCCCAAAGGCCTCAAATGCATCCACAAGACCAATTACCAACAAGGCGTTCCAGGAGGTGATCACTTTGTCGTCCCTCCCGGGAAACGTTCGCCCGGAGCGGTAGGTCAACAACCGCTGATTCCAGTCCTCTTTATGCTTTTCCAGGGTTTGTCCGGTCAGCCCGTGTTCTTTGATAAATTCAGAATCCTGCGTTTTACGAAAAGGGATGTAGGACCCTTCTTCCCAGGCCATATCAGGGGTAATGCTGTAATAGTCTGCGAACAAAGTGTAATCCTCTGCAAGCACCTCTTTCAGCTCCTCTTCCCTCCACACATAATACTTCCCTTCTTCCCCATCGGTATCCGCATCCAGGGCGGCATAGTACCCTCCGGTCTCCCCCTTGAGGTCCCGTCGAAGAAAAGAAAATATTCCCTCCACCACCTTTTTGTATTCAGACCGATGAAACAGCTGATAGGCACGGGAGTATACCCCAAGTAATTGCGCATTGTCGTAGAGCATTTTCTCAAAATGAGGTACATGCCACCTGGGGTCCGTACTGTACCGGTAAAAACCGCCCCCTATCTGGTCGAAAATGCCCCCGAGTGCCATACGGTCTAGGGTAGTCCTTACGTGTTCCAGGGTTTTCTGATCTTCGGACAAATGGCCATAAGCCATCTGGAAATTCAGGTTGGAGGGCAGCATGAATTTCTGTGTACCGGCATTGCCCCCCCATATAGGGTCCCTCTAGGCGTGCCGGGTCTTCAAGATATCTTTTATGCACCTCGCCCAAGACCTGCATCCACCTTTCACGGGTATGGTAGGTACCCCCATAGATCGGTTTTCCGTTCGGCAGGGCGACCACATTCAGGGGCCACCCCCCAGAACCGGTCATAAGCTGGACGGCCGTCATGTACACCTGGTCAACGTCCGGGCGTTCTTCACGGTCTACTTTGACATTGATGAAGTGCTTATTCATAAATACGGCTACGGAGTCATCCTCAAAGGTCTCCTCTTCCATGACATGGCACCAGTGACAGGAGGAATATCCAATGCTTATGAGCACCAGCTTGCCTTCTTTTGCCGCACGATCCCAGACATTCTCCTCCCAGGGCTGCCAGTGCACCGGGTTCCCGGCGTGTTGCAACAGATACGGACTGGTTTCCTTAGCCAGACGGTTGCCAGTGGCCCCGGAATCCTGCCTGCAGCCTGCCATGAGGCCCATCAAAGTCAATAACAATAAAGGTTTATGAAGTAAACGCATCTGTGTGGGAATCCTTGATTCGGTCATCAAAAATAAGAACATTTCGCCCGAACAATCGTAAATACTGCGTTAAATGCGAATTGGGATGATTGTAGTTGCCGCTGAATCCAAAAACGCTGAACCCTGATCCTGCCTACTGCCCACCGCCAACTATCACCTGGACTGTTGTAAGAACCAGTTGTACAATTCCTCTTCCAGATAGGCCTGCTCCCAGGCATTGTGACCCACTCCTTCATAGATCCAGTGAGCGTAGGGCAAGGGCGCCATCCCACAGACCACGGCCATGGCTGCGAATGTATCGGGATACTGGACCGCCAGCTCCCAACAAGCGTTTCCGCCCCTGCTGAGCCCAGTCAGATAAATTCGGTCCAAATCTACCCGGTTTTCGGCAACGATCCTGTCCAGCAATTCCATCACTGCGCGGACATTCCACCACTGTTTTTTGTGGGGGTTCTGGGGTGCAAGGATCAGAAAGGGAAACTCCTTTCCTTCGGCCAGGAGCTTAGGCGGGCCATTTTCACGGATCAGTTCCAGAGGAGCGCCAGACTCCCCGCCTCCGTGCAAGAAGAGCAGCAAGGGAAACCTCTCCTTGGGCTGCTCATTATACGCAGCAGGGTAATAGAGGTAATAATCTAACGTCTCAAATACAGTAATGTCCTGCCTGCCCGATTCCAGACGCGATTGACCAGAACAACCAAGATTCACCATGAATGCAAGGCAGATCACAAAAGATCGAACGATCGCTTTAAGAGAAAGAAAATTTCGACAGCCCATAATAATAAGTTCCCTGAAACCTAAGGTAGTAATACTTACAGGATGGGGAAAATGATAGGGAACTTTATCTCAATTGATATCTGAACAATTGATCCCCGTCATTTTACAACTTTATGAAACCTGGTAAATTAGAAGTGTAATACATCAAAAAAACACGCATAAACCAGGACCATGGGACAAATCGCCACCTCAGACCGGATGATCACCCTGTTCTACAATTCGAATTCGAGCCGGGCCCGGAAAACACTCGCCTATGCAAAGGCGGAAGGATTGCCGATCGATGAAATCGACATCCTTAAAACCCCCCTTACCGGAACACAGATTGCTGAACTGGCAGGGCGCCTGAACATGGAGATAAGGGACCTTGTAAATCAGGAACACCCTTCCTATAAAAGACAATTTGACCCCTATGATTTTTCATCCGAAGACTGGATAAAAATGATCAAAAACAATCCGGAGGTAATGAAACAGCCTATTGCATTGAGAGGGAAGCTCACGATTCTGATAGAAACGCCTACAGATATTATCAAGATTTGAAGCAGCTGGTTGATTTGTATTTTTTTAACAGTTTAGCAACTTTGAAAATCCTACTTTAGCACTCATGAAGCTATCCCGTCTGTGGGCCATATTGTTTTTGGTACTCTTCCTAGGCGCCAAGACCCTGGAATACCATCCGTTGGGTCATGATGAAGATGGCTCCTCAGACAGGTGTGAACTCTGCACCTTTGCCCTGATAGCAAAGACAACCCCTTTTTCGGTACCTGAGATCACCGGTGTAGCGGGTCCGCAACAACTTCCTGTTGAAACGGAATTCTCTCTTTCCGCTTTACCTATTCTTATTTCTCAAGAGATTCATGCTGGCCAATTCTATCGGCCACCCCCTGCGGCCCCCGCTATTTAGCCCCCCCGATTGAAGTTCGCCCAAGGCGGACCTCCCCTTTTTGATGAATCGAATCCTATG
>JARRLI010000279.1:6406-9107 GCA_037387145.1 Robiginitalea sp.
ATTACTCAATGCTGTTTCCGCCCAGCGGTGTCAGTCCAGTCTTTCAGGACGGGTTCTTGATTTCCACGATCAGACACCCCTGGTAGGGGCCACGGTATTTGTAATTGCCCAGGAGAAGGCTGTGATCACGGATTTCCAGGGGAACTACAGGATTGTAGGGCTCTGCCCGGGCACCTATGAAGTGGAACTCTCTCACCCGCAGTGCCAAACCACCTTATTCCAGGTTGAAATAGGCGTAGCTACAAACCGGGACTTTGAAATTGAGCACCATCTGGAGGAGTTGGAAGAGGTCCAGGTCATTGGGGAGTTACTGCCTGATAACACCAATACGGCCCAGGAACAGAAGCTTTCTACCCGGACCCTGGAGGGGTACAGCGGATCTACCCTGGGAGATGCCCTGAAGGAAATAAGCGGGGTGGATTCCCTGAACTCTGGAAGTAATATTGTCAAACCATCTATCAACGGGCTTACAGGTAGCCGTGTCCTGATTCTTAACGATGGAGTGCGCATGCAGGATATGGAATGGGGCGATGAACACGCTCCCAACATCGATATAAATTCGGCAGACCAGGTTTCAGTCATCAAGGGGGCATCGGCCTTAAAATATGCGGGAGATGCTATTGGAGGGGTCGTAATCATTGACCGGGATCGAATTGCCATACGGGATTCTCTCTATGGTAAAACACTACTTAACGGGATCTCAAATGGCCGGGGCGGATCGGTTAGTACAGAACTAACAAAGACCTTCAAATCCGGATGGTACCTGAATTGGCAGGCTACCTACAAACGCCTGGGAGACCGCGAAGCTCCTGACTACATACTGTCCAACACGGGCATGCAGGAAGTGGGCCTTTCCTTCCATACTGGGAAACGCCAGTTGAACCAGGGTTGGGACCTGGATTATTCATACTACCAGGCTGATATAGCAGTACTAAGGGCATCACATATCGGCAATGTAGACGACCTGATCGAGAGTATAAATTCAGGTGAACCCTCGGTAATCGAACCCTTCACCTATACTTTAGGAGTTCCCAGACAGGAAGTAACCCACCATTTGGGCAAGGCGAATTACTACCTGAGATTCAAAGGGATTGGGAAATGGACGGTCCAATACGATTTTCAGAATAACCAGCGGTTTGAATACGATGTGCGGGTTGGGGCTGACCGTGATAAACCGGCCATCGACCTGGAGCTAACCACGCATACCCTGAAAACGGATTTTACCTGGGATGCCTCTGGCAACCTGGAAGTAACCGGGGGGCTGCAGGGACGTTACCAGAATAACTTTGCCAATCCGGCTACCGGAGTCCGCAGGCTCATTCCGGATTATGAACGATATGAGTTCGGCGCATTCATGATCGGTGAATACCGATACGGGGCGGACTTGTTGTTCGAAGCAGGGCTGCGCTATGATTTCAACCGGATTGACGCCAAGAAATTCTATCAGACCTCCAGATGGGAAGAGCGCGGCTATGATGAGGATTTCCCAGAATTTGTAGTGGAAGACCTGGGTACGCAGCTGCTTACCAACCCGGTCTTTGATTACAAAAACCTGTCTGCCACGATTGGTGCCCGCTGGCAACCGGATCCCCAGACGGAAATCAGGGGCAATTACGCCCTGGGGCAGCGGCCTCCAAACCCTGCCGAGCTGTTCAGTGACGGATTGCACCACTCAGCAGCGAGGATTGAGCTCGGGGATTTGCGGATCGGGAGTGAAACTTCCCACCGCTTTTCCATTGCTTACAACCGGACGGAAGATCGTTGGGGGATCACCCTGGAACCTTATGTAAATTTTATATCAGATTTTATCCTGCTGGAACCCTCGGGAGTTGAATTTACCATCCGGGGGGCTTTCCCGGTATGGAGCTATCGACAAACTGATGCGCGGTTATTGGGAATCGATTTCTCAGGTTATTACGTGTGGGGAACCCATTGGGAAACCAGGCACCATTTTTCATTGACCAAAGGGAATGATCTGGACCAGGACCTGGCCCTTATCAATATGCCCGCTCCGATAACGCGCAATGAAGTGCTGTTCAAGAAGCCTGAATGGCATGAACTCGTGATCGGACTGGAAAGCACCTACGTCTTCAGGCAAAATGAATACCCGCCAAACATCTTTGTATTCTCCCCTTCTGAGCAAGAAACGGTGGAACTCGAGATAAACACCCCTCCAGATGCTTATCACCTTCTTGGATTGAAGGCAAATATGGCTTTTGATCTTTCTGAAACGCTGGTGCTAAATACGGGATTAACCATAAATAACCTCCTTGACACAAGTTACAGGGAGTATCTTAACAGGAACCGGTATTTTGCCGATGACCTGGGCCGAAACATCATTATACAATTTAAACTAAGCTATTAATCAAATCTTTTATTTAATGAATTCAATTAAAAATCAATCTATTATGAAAAGTGGAAAATTATTATGGTTACTGGCTATTTCTGCCGCTCTCTTCAGCTCCTGTTCCAACGATGATGATCCGGATCCAGTTAATGAGGAAGAGGTAATCACCACCATGACCATAACTCTTGTCCCCCAGGGCGCAGGTGAAACCATCACCCTTCAATCCCGTGATCTGGACGGAGACGGGCCAAATCCGCCCGAAATTACGGTATCTGGGAACCTGGCCTCCAATACGGACTATAACGGAAGTATTGAATTGCTGAATGAAACGGAAACGCCTCCCGAAGATATTAC
>JARRLI010000280.1:0-4079 GCA_037387145.1 Robiginitalea sp.
TGGGGTAGTCTGCAGGGATTCCATTCTTCCCATCGGTGAGCAGGGTCCAGTTACGCCCATAATTCTCCGTCCTGTAAATGTAGGGCTTCGCGTCTCCCAGCTGGTAACGCAAAACAGCGATATAGGCCCTGGCCGGGTCGTGGGGTGATGGTTCCACTGCATCCACTCTCCCTCCGGGCGGAAGATTTTTTGGGGTCACCTCGTCCCAGGTCTGACCTCCGTCCCGGGTTACATGTACGGGACCATCGTTGGCACCAACCCAGATCACTCCTGCCTGAACCGGAGACTCCCGTATCGCATAAATTGTACTATAGAATTCCTCCCCTGTAACGTCCCGGGTAATCGGAGCGCCCGAAATCACCTGTTTATCGGATTCAAAAGCAGTCAGGTCAGGAGAGATGGTCTCCCATGTTCTGCCCTCATCCGTGGTTTTATGCACAAACTGGGAGGTATGGTAGATCACTCCGGAATCATGGGGGGAAACATGGATGGGAGATACCCGCTGGAACCGGAATTTCAGGTCCCGGGGATTGTGTCCGTACATATTTGAGGCTCCCACATAATAGGATTGCTCCGTTCCGGTTCTTTTGTTGTAGACCGTGAAGCGGCCCTTGCAATTAGAGTATACGATATCGGGATTCGTTGGATGGGGAACGGCCGGGCCGGTTTCACAACCCCCCGTGTTCTGGATATATGCGAGGCCCTGGGCCTGCACGCCAAAAGGGGGCATGCTCGGCACGGACACGGTTGAATAATTATCCTGTTGGCCGCCATAGAGCCAGTACGGGTACTGGTTATCCACCTCCACCTGATAGATCTCAGCCGTAGGCTGGTTGAATTGAGTGGACCAGGTTTTACCGCCATTATGGGTGACATTCGCACCCCCGTCGTTGCTCTGTATGAACAGGTCCGGATTGTCCGGGTTGATCCACATATCGTGATTGTCTCCATGGGGCGGGCGCATGCGATTCCAGGTCTTGCCACCATCCTCGGATTTAAAATACCCTGTAGCCATGGCATAGATAACATCCGGATTTGTGGGATCGACCTTGATATTGGTATAATAGAAGGGACGCGTTCGAATCCCGTTATGGGAGGACACCTGCTCGAATGATTCCCCCTGATCCAAGGACTTGTAAAGCCCCCCCTCCTTTCCCGGGGCTTCTACGAGCGCATATACGATCCTGGAGTCGGAAGGACAAACCTCTATATCGATTTTGCCGATCAATTCCCCTGGCAGCCCTTTTTGGATCTTTTTCCAGCTGGCACCCCCGTCCAGGCTCTTATATATTCCGCCTTCCTCCGGCGTACCCCCGCTAATAATGGTCCAGGGTTTCCGCTCTGCCTTCCAGGCAGCCGCGAAGACCACATTGGGGTTCGTAGGGAGTAATTCCACGTCAGATATTCCGGTCTTCTCAGAAACAAACAACATCTTTTTCCAGGATTTTCCGCCATTGGTGGTTTTATAGAGCCCCCGTTCCGGATTGGGCCCAAAGGCCTTTCCAATGGCAGCCACATATACCGTATTGTAATCCATCGGGTGTAATCTCACTCCGCCTATTTGCCCAACGTTTTCCAGGCCGATTTCTTCCCAGTTTTTCCCTGCGTCAATGGATTTATACATCCCTTTACCTTCAATCACATTGCTGCGCAGGCCATCGGAGCCAGTTCCTACATACACTACGTTTGGGTCGTTTTGGGCCACTGAAATAGCCCCGATTGAAGGGGTTTTAAAATACCCATCTGAAATATTCATCCAACTTGTACCGTAATCCGCAGTCTTCCATACCCCACCCCCGGTAGCTCCAAAATAGAAGGTTCCAGGCTGAGCGACTATGCCTGCCACGGCTGTTACACGGCCACCCCGGTAAGGGCCCACGTTGCGGTATTCCAGGACCGAAAAATCCTGAGCGACCAGTGAAATAATCGTAAATAAAAAACTTGAGGTAGATAGGAATGATCTTCGCATTATAGTATGTTTCTTCATATGGAGCTGAAGATACGGATTGTTCTAATATTGGCCGCCTTCGCAAATAAGAAATGAGCACAGGTTCCTGCCCTGATCATTTTATAATGACTCCTTATTAAAATTCAACCAAATTTCTTACATTTGAGAGTTAACCAGCATACAAAACTAAAATCTAGAACATGAAAAAAATCTTTAATTTACTGCTAGCAGGCGGTTTGTTTTTTGCCCTTTCAGGCAATGTATTCGCCCAGGAAAATTATGGGAATGCCCTTAATGCTTTTGTGAAATTTGGGGATAATTCCAGTATTGCGGCGAACTATGAATTCCAAGTGGCCCCAAGCCTGACGCTTTCCCCTGAGGCCCGAGTATGGTTCAGCGGAGACAACAACCTGGCCCTGGGAGGTAGAGCAGATTATTACTTTGACAGCCTGTTTGGACTGGTTGAGCCCTGGGATATCTGGGCAGGTGTAGACGCCGGATTCATCACCGGAGATGGAGATGATGATTTCAGCCTTAACATCCATGCCGGTGTTGAATATAAAATAAACGATTTCATAGGTATAATTGCAGAATTCGGAGGGGGTACCACAACCGCGGGAGGTATTGGTGTCGGCTTCCATTTCTAATTGAAAATCACCAAATTTTTAGGGCCCGGTTATGCTAATAGCCGGGCTTTATTTTTGGCGTGATTTTCAAAGACTTGATTTCGCCCCTTTCCGGCCTTCCTGCTTTCCCGGTTTTCCGTAGAAGCGGTAATAGTACCAGGCGGCCCCACCCCCTATCAGTGAAAAGAAGGACAGCATCCAGAAAACATCCTGGTGGCCTTCCGGACCAGGTGAACCCTCCAGGAGGATACCCATGGCGGGGCCGGCAAATATGTCCGGGGTATAACCCACCAGTGAAATAAGGCCTACGGCGGTACCGGTGAGCACTACCGGAATCCTGCCCCGGTCCATAACTGAAAAATAAAGGGCCCGTGCCGCATACACGCCTGTTGCAACGATCAGGACCGAAAGAAAGAACAGGGCTGTTGTTGAAGCCGAGATAATCCCGCTGGCAAATAGAAGGGCACCTAAAAAAGAAATCACAAAGCTGATAAATAACCACCAGGTTGTATTGGTGCGATCTGCCAGAATACCAATTAACACCCCCACCACAGGCCGAATGAACAATAAGAAGGTTCCCAGCTGGGCCGACCCTACCTGGTCATATCCCATTACATCCTGGGCATAAAGAGAGAAGACGTCGGTGATCTTATACCCTACGTACGCACAGAGGATAATCACCATAAGAGCAACAATGCCTGCAGAAACCCAGATGACCTGCCGGAAGGCACCCCTGCTTTCCAGTAGGTTGGTCTGCGTGCTGTCCTGGCCCATTAGCAATGCAAATACGAATACCCCCAGCGCTCCGAACAGTGCACCTACCAGGCCCCGGCCTCCATCCAGGAAACCGAAGGCCTTTCCCTGGGAGGCAACCCCGCCCCAAACCCGTGTAGCCTTTATCATAGGTGCCCAGAAAAGGAAAATGGTGGTGAAACCCCAGTATCCATAAAGAGCTTTTAACACAGTGTAACCTGGAAATGTCCCCAGCACCACCCCACCAAGGGCTGTCATCCAGAGGGCAACGGCGATCAACTTACGAGGCGGGTGTTTGTCGGCCAGGGGTCCCCCAAAGAGGTAAGACACCAGGGCTATGAATCCGTAGACCGAAAAACAAATTCCCAGTTGCACGTTGTCCAGCACAAAGGTCTCCAGGACGGTAGGCCTGAATACCCTGGGGAGGACGAAGGGAAGGATAAAGACCGATTCGCCTGCCAGAATAAGGAGCAAAAGAAAGAACCAGCGGGGTCCCGCAGGTTGCCCGTTGTTTTTTGGAGAAAGCATCTGAGACTAAGATTACGGATTTCTTTTGTAAAATCACAATCCGGTTTAAGCACTGGAATCAAAATTATGCTGCGTTGGTTTGATTGTGAATTCTTTCAATTATCTTTAGGTAATCTTGAATATTCAACCGACCATGCCAACCTTAGTGTCTAAACAAAGCTGGAATATACCCCAGCCTGCATTCCTACTGAAATCCATCCTGATTGCTATTTGCATGAGCGTAG
>JARRLI010000281.1:0-2674 GCA_037387145.1 Robiginitalea sp.
TGTGGAGATGAAAAAAGCGGCCTATCAGGACGGGATTGACATCAAAGTAGTCAGTAGTTTTCGTATCTACGAACGCCATCGGACCATTTATGAAAGGAAGTATGTGACTTATATGGAGGACGGCCTGGAGCCCCTGGATGCCATCGACAAGATTATAGAATACTCCACCATCCCGGGAACAAGCCGGCATCACTGGGGAACAGATGCGGACCTGATCGATGCTTCCAAGCCAACCGAAGGCGATGTCCTGGTTCAGGAGAAGTTCGAGGCCGGCGGACCCTTTGAAGATTTTAAGACCTGGATGGATCAGCACAGTGAGGAGTACGGCTTTTACCTGGTCTACACAAACACACCCAAGAGGAGGGGCTTCAAATACGAGCCATGGCACTACAGCTATGCTCCCCTTTCAATACCCATGCTGGCGTCATTTCGCAAAATGAACATCATGAAAATCCTGGAACAGGATGATTTTCTCGGAAGCGAGCACCTCACTGCCGGTTTTATTCGTTCGTATATCACAGATAATATTCTGGATATCAACCCGAAATTGCTGTAGTCATTTTTTGGCTTAGTTGAGGAGATACGTTAAGAATGAAATGCGGTGAGGCAGACGGCACTTCCGGATACTGATGGGAGTGTCCATAGTTTTGTTAGCCTATGGGACACGCCGTTCAACCAGGAACAAAAACCCTATACCGGAAGGGTACAGAAAATCGATATGGCTGCGGGCGGTTGGGGATGCAGCTCGAAATAAACTGGTCGAAAGCAGTATTGCCAGAGAAACCTCCTGTAAATATGAATTCCGCCTGGTCACTGATCAGCAAACCCTTCTGAACAGTGGGAATAGGCGGGTGGGATGAAATGGGTGTACTGCTGATAATACAGGCCGGATACGACCCAAACGAACTCATCCGTGCAATGGAAATCCCGGATGAAGCCTCCGGCCCAGATCGGGTGCCTGAATTTCAAAGGACTTAGCCAAATCCTGAGATCCGAATCGAACGAATCCGGACGGCAATCGATAAATATTCTACTTAGGTCGAATCTAAGGGCCGAAAACCGCTGTCCCATAACATTTTTTGTATCTTGGGTTCACCCTGAATCTTATTGTTGAGTTTTAATCCTTATAGTATGGGCTTTAATCCATAAATGAAACTATAATGGGAACACTAACTCACATCAAAAATCTGTATATCCACGCGTTTGATGACTGCAAGCCCACCTATTTGGTCTATTTCCTGAAAGCATATTCGCTGTTTTGCGCACTTATGCTTTCCATGGCGTTGTACGCATTTATTTACAGGGCATTCACCGGCTTTGAATTCTAGCCTAACCTGGCTGAAATTTTGATGGACTCCATAGGCAGATAAAAATCAAAAACCCCGGCAGCAGCCAGGGTCCTGAATGATGAATAAACTCCGCTGGGAGTATTTCATAGCATTTTTTACAGGCGGAGTATTTCTGATTCCAGGTCCGGGCGAATAAAAAATCAACCGAATTTCTGTTTTGGATAATTCCCCGCTTTTAAAAGACGGAGGAATTGGGGTATTGTTTCAGCAGGAAACAGGATATAACGAATTTTTAACACTTACCGGGGACCGCAGTAACCAAGGGAGGCTTTTCCTGCCTGCCCAGCATTCTTTTATAAAGTATCACAAATATGTGGTAAAGCTTCTTATTTCACCTTATTTTTGAGGGTACATACTAGTGTATTCCGATGAATAATAAGGTGATTCTGATGATACTGGATGGATGGGGCATATCACCGGACCCATCTGTATCAGCTATTTCCAAGGCGGATACCCCGTTTGTGGATTCGCTCTACGACAAATATCCAAATGCCACCCTGCTTACCGACGGGATGAACGTGGGGCTGCCGGAAGGACAAATGGGAAATTCCGAGGTTGGTCACATGAACCTTGGAGCCGGGCGTATTGTTTACCAGGACCTGGCGAAGATCAACCTGGCAGTGCAGGAAGATCGCCTGAAAGAAGAGTCTGTTTTGAAGGATGCCTTTGCCTATGCGAGGGAAAATTCAAAACCGGTACATTTCCTGGGGCTGGTCAGTGATGGTGGGGTTCACAGCCATATAGACCATCTGAAGGGATTGATAGAAGCTGCCCGTGACAATGGGGTGTCCGAATCTTTTTTACACGCCTTTACCGATGGAAGGGATGTTGATCCAAAAAGCGGAAAAGGTTTTATCACAGATCTCATATCATTTTGTAAGGATAAACCCTGCAGGCTTGCCACCGTGGTTGGCAGGTACTTCGCTATGGATCGGGATCAGCGCTGGGAGCGGATTAAACTGGCTTATGACCTGCTGGTCAACGGAACAGGAACGCCGGCAAGGGATGCTGTTCAGGCCATAGAAAAAAGTTACCGGGACGGGACCACCGATGAATTCATAAAACCTATTGTATTAACGGACGGTTCAGGAGCACCCATAACCAGGATCTCGGATGGCGATGTGGTTGTTTTCTTCAACTTCAGGACCGACCGGGGTCGCCAGCTAACGCGGGCCCTGAGCCAGGAGCCCTTTCATGAGTACAACATGCATCCGCTGAACTTGTACTATGTAACCATGACGAATTACGATGACACTTTTACCAATGTGCATATTGTATACGGGAAAGAACATATAAAGAACACCCTGGGCGAAATACTGGAAGGG
>JARRLI010000282.1:0-2666 GCA_037387145.1 Robiginitalea sp.
AGTTTATGGTACAGGGCGGGAAAACCCTATGGCTCCTCGACGGGGCCATAATGGAACTGGACAGCCTGCTAAACAGCGACGGAGAAGGGATAGCCCTTTCCAGAGACCTTAATCTTGGGGATCTGTTTTTCAGGTACGGGCTGCGGCTGAACCCGGATCTGATCAGCGACATTTACGCCACCCAAATCGTGCTGGCCAGCGGGGAAGGAAGCCAGTCCCAGTACAATCCCGCACCCTGGTTCTACCATCCAATGGTACTTTCACCGGAGAACCACCCGGTTAACAGCAATCTCGAGGCTCTTCGTATGCAGTTCGCCAGCAGCATTGATACCCTGGAAAACGACTATGAAAAGACCATCCTCTATGCCTCTTCTCCACTGTCAAGGGCGGAAGGAACCCCAAAGCTCATCAGCTTTGAGATCTTGCAAAAAGAACCGGACCGGGCCGCATTTACCCCTGGCAATTACCCGCTGGCCGTTTTGGTGGAAGGAGCTTTCGGCTCCGCCTACCGAAACCGGATCCTCCCCGTAGAGCTTTCTGCCTATCAGGAGCGCGGACCACAGAACAAAATGATCCTGATCAGCGACGGGGACCTTATCGCCAACCAGGTACAGCAGGGCCGTCCACTGGAATTGGGATATGACAAATGGACCAATAATTTCTACGGCAATAAGGAATTCCTGATCAATGCCGTGAATTATCTGCTGGACGATACGGGACTTATAAACATCCGGAACAAGAATGTGGCAATCCCGCTTATG
Organism: Robiginitalea sp.; assembly: GCA_037387145.1. Lineage (GTDB taxonomy): Bacteria > Bacteroidota > Bacteroidia > Flavobacteriales > Flavobacteriaceae > Robiginitalea. The sequence goes on from JARRLI010000282.1 coordinate 762, forward strand.
GATACGGAGAAGATCGCGGCACAGAAAACCAGGTGGCAGCTCCTGAATATCGGGATCCCAGTAGGAATTATACTGATCCTGGGAGGACTTTTTAACTGGTTCCGAAGGCGGGCATATACCTGAGTCCTGTTGATAAGTTTGTTTTCCTCCATACGCCATTTGGGATATATTTGTCAGAAGACCTTTTACCGACCTTCGTTCGGTAATTATATAGTCAGAAAGTAACTCTAATCCAGCATATGAAATTCATCGTATCCAGCACCTATCTTTTAAAGCAGCTACAGGTACTCGGCGGCGTAATCAGCAGCAGTAATACGCTTCCAATCTTAGACAATTTTCTCTTTGACCTGGACCATACACAGCTCACCGTTTCGGCTTCCGATCTGGAATCCACTATGAGCTCTGTTCTGGAGGTGGATTCCCAGGACAAGGGGACTATAGCCGTACCGGCCCGCCTGTTGCTGGATACCCTGAAGACGTTCCCGGAACAGCCCCTGACCTTTGTGGTGGAGGATAATAATACGGTAGAGATCAGTTCAAGCCATGGTAAATACGCCCTGGCCTATGCCGACGGGGCGGAATTCCCAAAAGCCATAGAGCTTTCTGACCCCAGCACCACAAAAATAATGGGGGATATACTGGCTACTGCCATTAATAAAACACTCTTCGCTGCGGGCAATGACGACCTGCGTCCTGTAATGAGCGGGGTATTTTTTCAGTTTACCCCTGAGCACCTCACCTTTGTGGCTACGGACGCGCACAAACTCGTAAAGTATCAGAGGACAGACGTTCAGGCGTCCGAAGTGGCCGAATTCATTATGCCCAGGAAACCCCTCAATCTGCTTAAGGGTATCCTGACGGGCAGCGAAGAAGAGGTCACCGTTTCCTATAATGACAGCAACGCAAGGTTTACCTTCGACAAGACTGAACTGGTCTGCCGCCTGATCGACGGGAAATACCCCAACTACGAAGCGGTTATCCCCAGGGAGAATCCAAACAGGCTGGTGATACAGCGGGGGCAGTTCCTGAGTTCCGTACGCCGCGTTTCCATATTCTCCAATAAGACCACGCACCAGATACGACTCAAGATCGCCGGGGCGGAGCTTAATATTTCGGCGGAGGACGTCGATTACAGCAACAAGGCGGAGGAGCGGCTTACCTGCTCATATCAGGGAGATGACATGCAAATCGGCTTCAATTCGCGCTTTTTGATCGAAATGCTGGGCAACCTGGATTCCGGTGAAGTATCCCTGGAAATGAGCCTGCCGAACCGGGCCGGGATCCTCACCCCTGTCGACGGCCTTGAAGAAGGCGAACAGGTGGTCATGCTGGTGATGCCGGTGATGCTGAACAGCTAATGCATTGTTGGATTAGGAAATAAAAGGTATCGTCATAAAATAATTTGGCGATTCCCCATTGCTGGCCCGCACAGCATTCACAATAGGCATTACAAACCCCAGGACTGCAGTTCCTATCAGGGTAAGAATCCCAAGCCCGAGCAACAAGATGGCCGGGATACTCAGGATTATATAAATAATGATACTGAGCTGCAGGTTGATGATTGCCTTCCCGTGCTCATCCATATCGGCCACTTTATCCCGGGTGGCAAGCCATAGGATCAACGGAACGATCAGCCCCCCAAACCCGGTAATATAGGTCAGCAATTGGGTTAAATGAGTTATGGTAATCAGGGGCCGGTCTATACGAAGCCCATTTTCAGATACAACTTCCATTTTTTGATTGAGTTATTTGATTTAGTTATACGTCGGGAAAAAATCAAAAATGTTACATGCCAATTGATCCAGCACCTTCCAAAGTTTATAAAACACCTGAAATTATAGTAGCATCTCACCCGATGGCTTCTCAAGTGAGTAATTCATAGTATTTTTGAATGCCGTTTTCTTT
>JARRLI010000283.1:0-4628 GCA_037387145.1 Robiginitalea sp.
CGACATTGAAGCCATACCTGAAATCTACGAGAACAACCGTATGGTTGGACGGATTACCATTTACGACCTTGTAGATGTCATCCGGGAGGAAGCAGATAAGGATTACCAGCTTGCTGCCGGTATTTCACAGGATGTTGAGGCAGATGATAGTATTTGGGAGCTTACCCGTGCAAGGCTTCCCTGGTTGTTCCTGGGACTTTTAGGAGGAGTTGGGGCAGCAGGAATCATGGGTGGCTTTGAAGCCATGATAAGCAAGCATGCCATCCTTTTCTTTTTCACACCGCTGATTGCGGCAATGGCAGGAAACGTGGGGGTGCAGTCCAGTGCTATCATAGTTCAGGGACTCGCCAATGACGATCTGAAAGGGAGTGTGGCCAACCGACTGCTGAAAGAGCTAATGCTGGCTACCTTAAACGGATTGATTCTTGCGGCCGTGCTATTGGTATTCACCTGGGCATGGAAGGGGACCTTCTCTACTGCCCTGGCGATTTCCATTTCTCTGATAGTCGTTATCATCGTGGCAGGCATCATTGGAACCTTTATTCCGCTTTTCCTTCACAAAAGAGGGATCGACCCGGCAATTGCCACAGGACCATTTATCACTACCAGCAACGATATCTTTGGAATTCTGATTTATTTCTGGATCGCACAGGTCGTGCTGGGTATCTGATCCTATGGATTATCAAACAATTTAATTCGAACAGCATTACTGATGAAAATACTCCACCTGGACGAAAACCATCCTTTGATCTTGGAGGAATTTAAAAACCTCGGTTTTGAAAACCACCTGGACTATACGAGTCCCCGTGAGGCCATACTGGATAAAATTGGAGAATATCAGGGGTTGGTGCTGCGAAGCCGCCTGCCGGTAGACAGGGAAATGCTGGACCGCGCAGTGTCTCTAAAATTCATCGGGCGTCTGGGAGCCGGCCTCGAAAATATCGACGTGCAATACGCCCATCAAAAGAATATCTTCCTGGCTGCAGCGCCAGAAGGTAACTGCAACGCCGTGGGCGAACACGCCCTGGGCATGTTGCTGGCCTTATTCAACAAGTTACACACAGCGGATGCGGAAGTGCGGAAGGGCCAGTGGAGGCGAGAAGCAAACAGAGGGCATGAGATTGAAGGAAAGACCATTGGGATCATTGGATATGGCAATACGGGAAAAGCGTTTGCCAGGAAACTTTGCGGATTTGAGTGTGAGGTGATTTGTTATGACATCTTGGGGGGCGTGGGAAATGAAGATGCCAGGCAGGTTGGTATTCTGGAATTCTGTAAAAAAGTGGATGTAGTCAGCCTTCATGTCCCCGAAACACCCGAAACGCTAGGTATGGTCAACAAGGAATTCATCGAAGCCTTCCATAAACCTATTTGGTTCCTTAACACTGCAAGGGGAAAGTGTGTAGACACCGGGGCGCTGGTAGCGGGGTTGCAGGAAGGAAAGGTCCTGGGCGCCGGGCTCGATGTGTTGGAATACGAGAAGGCATCTTTCGAATCCCTATTTCAACAGGCGGCAATGCCTGATGCTTTTCAGTATCTGATTCAGGCACCAAATGTACTTTTGAGCCCGCATGTAGCAGGTTGGACAGTAGAAAGCAAAGAGAAACTGGCCCGCACTATCGTTGAAAAGGTTAAGTCCTATTTTTCGTATCTTTCTGAAAAGGCTTAACATACTTTCCAAACAGAACCTGTATGAAATCAACAGCAACTAATCCGGATGCCTACATCGATCAATTGCCCACCGAACGGAAAACCCCGATGCAACGATTGCGAGAGGTAATTCTGGATAACATCCCAAAAGGTTTTGAGGAGACCATGAATTACGGGATGATAGGGTATGTAGTGCCCCATTCGCTCTACCCGTCCGGCTATCATTGCGACCCTAAATTGCCTTTGCCTTTTATCAATATCGCCTCCCAAAAGAATCATATCGGTTTTTACCACATGGGTATTTATTCAGATCCGGGGCTAATGGAATGGTTCAGGGAAGCCTATGCAGAACAGAACAGATTCCCTTTTCACTGATGGGAGAGCTTTGCTCAAAAATGACGGTAGAACAGTGGATAGACCGCTATGAAAAGGCTATTAAACGGTAACTGCGCCCTGTATTAAGTAACATGAACTGATCCTATGAGAATACCCGGATACAGGGAAGAACTGGTTTCGCCGGGATGTCAGTGCGGTCCTGCATGGATTTGGCAGTGAACCTGTGTAAATTGAAACCGGGGTTGGGGAGGATTATCCCCCAGGGTTTAAATGCTCATTTTGAATTGTAATAAGTCCATTTAAAGTTCCAGATATGAAAAAACGCGTAACAGGGCTTGGCGGGTTCTTTTTTAAGTCCTCAGATCCGAACCGAATCAAAAAATGGTATGGAAAGCATCTCGGCCTTCCCATAGATCAGTACGGATGCTCCTTCTGGTGGAAAAATGAAGAGGGGCAAAGGTGCAGTACCCACTGGGGGCCAATGGACAAAGAAACCTCCTATTTTGATCCGAGCCAGAAACCATTTATGGTGAATTTCAGGGTCGAAGACCTGGAAGGGCTCATGGACATTCTCAAAGAAGAAGGAGTTGAAATAATTGGTGATATTGAGACCTATGACTATGGGAAATTCGGATGGATCCTGGATCCGGAAGGAAATAAAATAGAACTTTGGGAACCCCTGGACAAAGGGTTTCAGAAATAGAATTATTTTTCTAAATTGAAGCTATAATCAACCAGTATGTCTGAGGATAAAAAAGATTTAGGCGATAAGGCCGGAGAGGCTTTTGACAAAGCGAAGCAAAAAGCCAAAGAATTGGGTGAAGAGGCCAGGGAAAAGGCCAAGGAATTCAAGGAAGAAACCAAGGAAACCACTAACGAATTCAAGGAAGAAGCCAAGAAAACAGCTGAAGAATTCAAGGAAGGTTTCCGGTCTGCTGGTAGTGACAACCAAAAGATACTTGCCGGGATACTCGCTATTTTCCTGGGTTGGGCAGGGATTCATAAATTCATCCTTGGGTATCAAAAGGAAGGAATTATACTCCTGGTGATTTCCATAATCGGGTTTGCGCTAAGTTGTATTGGCATAGGGGTTTTCCTGGTTTGGGCAACCGGGTTGATCGGCCTAATAGAAGGCATTATCTATCTCACCAAATCGGACACGGACTTTTACAATACCTACCAGGCAGGGAGACGTCCCTGGTTCTGATTCAGATAAATTTATCCACCTGCATTTAACTTATTTAAAGATTTATCGTAATATTGCGATATAACAATTAAGATATGGGAATCTCCAAAACCGAGCTTTTTGTTGAAAACCAGAATGAAGTTGCGCAGGTTGCCAAAGTACTTGCCAACCCCGCACGGGTTGCCATCTTGCAATATATTAGCAAACAGGACACATGTATTTGCAGCGATCTGGTAGAGGAAACCGGATTGGCCCAGGCCACCATATCACAACACCTTTCAGAAATAAAGAAGATCGGCCTCCTAAAAGGGAATATTCAAGGGACAAACCGGTGCTACTGCATTGATACAGAACGATGGGAGGCCTTACATGGTCTTTTTCATGAATTTTTTTCCCGTATCCAAATACAATGTTGCTAAGAGATGAAAACATCCAGATTTGTTGAGCTGCTAAAAGAAAACCCACGTAAAAGACTGGGCTTTGAATACCAAACAGGATCCTTCCTTAGGAAAGACTACCATATTACGGAGGTAAAGAACGTACATATCAGTGCCACGGATTGTGGCGGTCGTCAGGATGCCTGGGAAGAGACTGTTATCCAACTCTGGGAAGCTCCGGATATAGACAGAGAAGCTCCCCAAATCAGGGGGAGGAAAGCGTTGCAGATCCTTGAAAGGGTGGCACAGAAACAGCCAATAAGGGGAGAAAGCCCGCTGAAGTTTGAGTATGGAAATGCACATTTCCATACAAGCCAGCTAAAGGTTAATGGGTATCGGCTGCAGGAGGAGGAATTGATCATACTTCTAACCCCGGAACATACAACCTGTAAGGCAGGGGACCTGTGCGGGGTTCCCAAAATGGAGGAAGCTTCTGAAACCCCTTGCAATCCTGAATCCGGTTGCTGCTAAGGAGAAACGTATGAAGATTCGCCGAATGAATTCAGCTGACTGGACCGAAGTCGCCCGGATTTATGAAGAAGGTATCGCCACCGGGATGGCGACCTTCGAAACCAGTGTACCGGGTTGGGCGGATTGGGACAGGGCTCATTTGAAAGCAGTTCGGCTGGTGGCAGATAGCGGGCAAATCCTTGCAGGGTGGGCTGCACTCACCCCTGTTTCCAGTCGTTGTGTCTATGGAGGGGTGGCCGAAGTCAGCATCTATATTGGAAAAGAAGCCCGTGGTAATGGCCTTGGCCAGGAATTGCTCAAAAGACTTATACAGGAAAGTGAAAGCCAGGGAATCTGGACACTGCAATCCGGTATCTTTCCAGAGAATATCGCCAGCATAAAACTCCATGAAAAAGGAGGTTTTCGAAGGATTGGCTACCGGGAACGCATAGGCTGTCTTCACGGTAGATGGAGAGACAATATCCTCTTTGAACGCCGTAGCACCAACGTTGGGGTGGATTGTTTGAATCCTCCCAAATCCAAAACATCAACCGAATGAAAAATGTACT
>JARRLI010000284.1:0-4319 GCA_037387145.1 Robiginitalea sp.
TTTCACGCAGCAATTGCCCGAATAGCTCCCGCAATTTTTGGTAGTCATTGATGTTGTAGAAGGTTTTCCCGTCCCGAGTTACCTTTTCGATTACATTGTCCGGTGTTCCTTTTTCGAAGGCCCAGGCAGATACCCACTGACGGTTGACCATGTGATCTTCCTCGATATCATCCCCGAGCTCAATGCGGATCAGCTGCAGGAGCAGTCCGTTGCGGATATATCCGTCATAGGCCGCCTTTCCAACCTCCTCGATATTCTCTACAAGGCCCAGCTCCTGCAATTTTGGGTCCATCAGGTAGTAAAGTGCGAGCAGATCGGCCCGGCCCTCCTCCAGGGTAGAGGCGTAATTTTTCAAGGTTTCTTTTGGTTGTCCTATTCCCGGGTTGAGCTGGCCGGATGCATGTCCTACCACTTCGTGCAGGGCCGTATGTAATTTGTCGGCAAGTTGGCCATGGGCTATTTCCAGAGCGATCTCTTCCTCGTCATAGGCGAATTCCTTAAGCCGATCCGTTCCTCCTGCATTATTGTAGGCATTAACGATGTTGCCGAGGGATACGGACTTGCTTCCATGTTTGACCCGGATCCAGTTGTTGTTGGGAAGGTTCACCCCTATCGGGGTACTCGGAGTGGCATCCCCCGCCTCACCGGCTACAATGATGGTTTTATATGAAACCCCCACTACACTGTCTTTTTTGTGTTCATCCATAAGGGGCGAGGCGTCCTCAAACCACTGGGCGTTCTCTGTAAGCACTGACATCTGCCTGGACATCTCAAAATCCTTTAACTGAATGATGCTCTCGTAGGATCCCTTATACCCCACAGGATCGTTATACACTTCGATAAAACCATTGATCCAGTCGATATTGCCTTCTGTGGAGGTCACCCATGAAATCGCATAGTCGTCCCATACATTTAGATCCCCGGTGCGGTAATACTCCACCAGTAATTCGAGGGTGCGCGCCTGATTCTCATTTTCGGCCACTCCAACAGCCAGTTCCAGCCATTTGACAATCTCCTCGATGGCCGGGCCGTAAAGGCCGCCCACCCGGTACACTTTTTCCACTAACTTTCCGTCTTCCCGGACGAGTTTTGAATTCAGTCCGGCTTCCACGGGCATTCCCTCTGGCCCTTTGTCCACTCCTGCATAATAGGCCTGGACCTCAGCTGTGGTAATCCCCGGATCATAAAAATTCACTGCAGAGGATGCCACATAATCCACTCCCTGTTTTTTATTGACCTTTTTTGTGTCAGAATCATTGAAAATAATATCAAAAGGCGCTCCTGTTAGCTCCGTATTGGTTTCGGCGAGAAGAAACTGCAGGTACTCCGGCGAAAAACCAGGATCAATTTTATCATTGGAGTAATGGTGATGGATGCCGTTGGAAAACCAAACCCGTTTCAAATACACCTCAAAGGCCTGCCAGTTCTCATCCGCCTTCTCCCCTCCATAATTCTTATAGATGTTTTCCAGGGCGTGACGGATCTCCAGGTTGTGGCGGTAATTCTGGTCCCAGATAATATCACGGCCAGCCAGGCCGGCCTGTGTCAGGTAATAGACCAGTTTCTTTTCTTTTGTGCTGAGCTCATCAAAACCGGGAATCCGGTAGCGAAGTAGGCGCAGGTCCGCAAACTGGTCTACGACGTACTCAAATTCTGTGGTTGGTTCCGAAACCGCCGCTTGTTCTGAGGGTTCCGGTTTACAGGAAAGAAAAAAGAGCCCCGTAAAAAACAGGGAGAGCGCAACTGAATATTTCATGGGATAATCGGTTTTTTAAGGTTGTCTTGCAAAGATAATTAAACCCTTTTTTATAGCCTTCATAAAATGTAGCCCCGTGGCAATGGCATTAGGTAGGGAGATTTTATCTCTGCGCAGATGATGCTTATTCCATGGAAAAAAGGAAGCCGGTGCCAATCTAATCCTGAATGGACTGAAGGACGTCCTCCTCACTGGATTTCTTTGCGAAATTCAGGCCGCATTCGATAAGTGCCAGATGGGAATACGCCTGGGGAAAGTTCCCCAAAAGGCGTTTGGTCTTGAAATCAATGTCCTCACTAAACAGGCCCAAATGGTTACTGTATCCCAGGATCCTTTCAAACCATTCCCGGGATCGTTCCTCCTCCCCTATTCGGAACAGGGCATTGATAAACCAGAAGGTGCAAATTGTGAAAGAAGAGGTAGGCAGTCCGAAATCATCCTCATTCCTGTAACGGAACAACAGGCCGTCCTGGCTGAGCTCCCGCTCAATGGCCTGAACGGTGGTTACATACTTGGGGTCCTCTGCCTGGATGAATCCGTAGGGTTCCATTAGCAGTACAGAGGCATCTAGATAATCACTGCCATAGGACTGGGTGAAAGCGCCCTTCTGCTCATTCCATGCATGAAGATGAATATCCTTCCTGATCTCTTCCTCCAGAGGAAGCCACTTGTTTATTTTTCGCTGTTTTCTGAATATCCTGGCAATTTTTATGGCCCGGTCTATCGCCACCCAGCATAGCACCTTGGAAAAGGTGAAATGGCGGTCCTCCGTGCGGAATTCCCAAATTCCCTTGTCGGGTTCTTGCCAGTGTTTCTGGACGATCCATACAATGCCCTTGGTAAGGGACCAAAGTTCTTCCCCATGCTCAATGTCACTGGGAAAACGCACCAATTGCGTATCTTATCCGGGATCAGGTCCACAATGAATTTGAGGTACCTGCGGGCCACCTCTGTATGTCCGAGTTCAGAAACAACTTTTACAACCATGGAGGCGTCCCGAATCCAGCAAAAACGGTAATCCCAGTTACGAACTTCCCCCAGGGTTTCCGGGAGGGACGTTGTGGCCGCAGCCAATACTGCCCCGGACTTGTCATAACTGAGTAATTTGAGTGTAATGGCAGAGCGGTTGATTATTTCGTTGTATGTTCGGTAGCGGGGTGTTTGGTTGCTCCAGTTCAACCAGTAAACTTTGGTCCGCTGTAGTTCCACATACATGTTGTCTGTAGTAGGCTTGAAAAGCTTCTCGTTATAGGACATCAGAAAAAATCCGTCCTGCTGGAGAGTAATTGGCCTTCCTTCCACTACGGCATTCTTGTTAAATGAAGTGTATAGGAATACCGTATCGAATTTCCTGCCGTGATTCAGGCTTACGATAAAAGGATTCTTGACATAGGTACGTGTCTCCCCCCTGGCATATTCCAGTCGGGGATCGTATTTAATACTGAAAACAGGGTCACCTCCCAGAAGTTTGAAGTACCGAATGATTTCCGGTGGGGTGTGGAAGTTTCCATCCTTTTTCTGGTAGCGGGGCATGAAGTCACGCACTTCAAAACTGTCCTGCCCGTTGGTAAACCGCGTGATCAGCAAGGCGGTATCCTTTTTGTAATGCTGCGCAATCTCATAGGAATCGTCCACGAGGATCTCGAAACTACCTCCAATTTCCTGATCCAGTATCCTGGCGAAAACAGAGGAAGAATCAAATTCAGGGAGACAACACCAATCCAGCGAACCTGTTTTCGATATAAGGGCCGCTGAGCGACAATTACCAATAATACCGTAATCCAGGTTATCCATTTGTTAAGGGAACTTGTATTCTTGGCTAATTTATTGCTCGCCCGTGGAAATTTCACGAAATTTAGCCAAAATGGGGTCAAAACAGGACAAACGTGTCGAATTATGAGCAAAACCATTATTCTTTCCAATCGCTTGCCGGTGCAACTACAAATCAGGGAGGGGCGTATCGAGGCCATTCCCAGCGTGGGAGGGCTGGCTACCGGAATGAAGTCCGTACACCAGGACGGGGAAAGTCTCTGGATCGGCTGGAGTGGTTTGACCCGGGAAGAAATCCCGGAGGCTCTGGAGGCAGATATAGATAAAGCCCTGTCTGAGCACGGGTGCAGCAAGGTACCCCTCAGCAGGGAGGAGATCGAGGGTTTTTACTTTGGTTTCAGCAACCGGGCCATTTGGCCACTGTTCCACTATTTCCTCGAATATGCTGAATTCGAGCTATCCAACTGGAAGGTCTTTGAAGCCGTTAATCAAAAATTTGCGGATGCCGTCCTTGAGGCAGCCTCTGAAGAGGATGTGTTGTGGGTCCACGATTACCAGTTGATGCTGGTTCCTGAAATGGTGCGTAAATCCCGCCCGGAACTCTCAATAGGTTTTTTCCTCCACATCCCCTTCCCTTCCTATGAGATTTTCCGCACCCTCCCATGGCGGGCAGAAATCCTCAGGGGCCTTCTGGGAGCAGACCTGATCGGGTTCCATACCTACGATTACGAGCGGCACTTCCTGAGCTCTGTGCGCCGCATACTGAGGTTGGAGGTCAATTTCAACGAGATAC
>JARRLI010000285.1:0-2640 GCA_037387145.1 Robiginitalea sp.
CACCAATAAAAGAGCCAGGTACATTGGATTACGGCTGAAATCATAAACCCCTCCCACGACCAGTACGGTTCCGTGTTCCGGATGATGCGGATTCAGGGAAGCCCCTTTTTTAAGAAAACGGAGGACGGCCAGGAGTCCGATAAGCAATCCCAGTCCTGCCAATCCATACACAAGAACCTTACGCCCAAAAAAGTCAAAAACTCCCACAGGCAGGGTTTGTGCCAAAAAGTACATTATACAGGCAAAGACCAAAAAAACAAGGATGGGGGGCAGGCGCAATTCCAGTGCTTTCATGAAATCGATAAATAGGCTGTAAAAGTAGTATTTTTGAGGGGCATTACGATATTCTTCATTCCATGAAAAAATTAGTTTTTGCTACCCACAATCCCGATAAATTGAAGGAAATCAACCAAATGATGCCTTCAGGCTTCCAATTGCTTTCGCTTGAGGATATCGGATGCGGGGGAAAAATCCCGGAAACGGCTGATACCCTTGAAGGGAATGCCCGCATCAAGGCGGCTCATGTCTGGGAGAACTACGGCTATGACTGTTTTGCAGATGATACCGGCCTTGAAGTCACTGCCCTGCAGGGGGCACCCGGAGTTTACTCCGCCCGGTACGCAGGCCCCGGGGCGAATGCGTCTTCCAATATGAAAAAACTCCTGACTGAGCTGCAGACCCACAAGGACCGTTCCGGCCGTTTTCGAACTGTCATTGCCCTTGTGATCAATGGACAGTTCCACTTCTTTCAGGGGGTTGCTCAGGGAGATATAATTTGTGAGCCAAAGGGTTCCGGAGGGTTCGGTTATGATCCCATTTTTCTGCCCGCTGGGTTTAAGAAAACTTTTGCAGAGCTACCTCTGGAGGTAAAAAATCAAATAAGCCATCGGGGAATAGCCTTTAAGAAGCTCAGCGCCTATTTGCACAAAATGAAGGGCCAATAGACTCAGGTTGGATTAATTACGGTATCTTTGCAAAAAAATTGACCGGCTTTCCAGTATATAGTGGCACAACAGCTCTTTTACGAAACCCAGGCCACTTACTCCAACGTTTTAGAACTATTTAGTATATAACAATGCCTACATTTGAATCCTTAGGGCTCATTGCGCCTTTATTTAAAGTTGCCCGTGAACTTGGGTATGAAAATCCCACCCCCATCCAACAGGAAGTCATACCCATGCTGCTGGAAAGTGAAACCGACCTGGTGGCCCTCGCCCAGACGGGTACCGGCAAAACTGCCGCTTTTGGTTTCCCTCTACTGCAGAAGATCGATATCCAGAGCAGGACTACCCAGGCGGTGATCCTCTCCCCAACGAGAGAGCTCTGCCTGCAAATTACCCGGGAACTGAAAAACTATTCCAAACACCTTCCGGGACTTGGAATTACAGCCGTATATGGTGGAGCCAGTATACAGGAACAGGCAAGGGAACTAAAAAGAAATCCGCAGGTAATTGTCGCCACCCCGGGGCGGGTAAAAGACATGATCGGTCGCGGCATGATCAACCTAAAGGGGATTTCGTACTGCATCCTAGACGAAGCAGATGAAATGCTGAATATGGGCTTCTATGAAGATATCAAGGACATCCTTTCCAAAACCCCGGATGACAAATCCACCTGGTTGTTCTCGGCTACCATGCCGAAGGAAGTCGCCCGTATCGCTAAAGAATTCATGCACCAACCACAGGAGGTAACCGTGGGTGCCAGGAACAAAGCCGTGGACACCGTCCGCCATGAGTACTACCTGGTATCGGGTCGCCACCGGTACGACGCACTCCGCCGTCTGGTGGATGCTAACCCCGGAATTTTTTCCGTTATTTTCTGTCGAACCAAGCGGGATACCCAGCGAGTGGCAGAAAAGCTCATCGAAGACGGGTACAGCGCCGGTGCCCTGCATGGGGATCTCAGCCAGAACCAGCGAGACATGGTCATGGGCGCATTCCGTAAAAAGCAAACTCAATTACTTGTAGCCACCGATGTGGCAGCCAGGGGCATCGATGTTGACGACATCACGCATGTGATTCATTACCAGCTACCGGATGAGACGGAAACCTATACCCACCGAAGTGGACGGACCGGAAGGGCCGGAAAATCGGGTGTTTCCATGACTATCATGACCCGTTCGGAATTGCGCCGCATCAAGCAGCTCGAACGGATAATCGGCCAACCTTTTCAGGAAAACACGCTTCCCGATGGTATGGAGATCTGTGAGATTCAGCTCTACCACCTTGTCAGTAAAATAAAGGAAACCGACATCAACCCGGCGATCGAGCGATTCCTGCCGCCTATTCAGGACGTGCTGGAAGGCCTCAGCCGGGATGAACTCATACAGAAGATGGTTACTGTAGAATTCAGCCGCTTTTTCGAATTCTACAACAAAGCCAAAAAAATTGATGCCACGGATTCAGGCAAACCGTCAGAATCCAAAAACGCTGGCAACGGACACACCCGCTACTTCATCAACCTGGGAGAACGGGATGATTTCGACTGGATGAGTCTTAAGGATGTCCTAAAACAAGTCCTCGGATTGGGAAAAGAAGACATTTTCCATGTGGACGTAAAGGAGAGTTTTTCATTTTACAATACGGATGCCAGCCTTACTCCCCTGGTCCTGGAATCATTTCAGGGCCATACCTATGAAGG
>JARRLI010000286.1:0-2625 GCA_037387145.1 Robiginitalea sp.
TCGCTCATTTATTCCTCAAATGATGTCGTTTGGTATCCGTGGACACAATCATTGAAACTGTTCCTGGCAGGATCCCGGTGTAACTATGGATGAGTACACACGGATATATGAATTCCCCGGAAAAACCATTCCGGGGGATTATCGCTCACTGCTACTGGTGTCAATCGTTCCCTTTGATATACGGGGCTCCTGCACTTTTGAATTTTTGTTCCAGCACAGGAATCATTTGATCCGAAATGCGGTTGACTTCGGGTTCGATCTCACTGAGCATTTCCTTAGCGATGTCCAGGCTTCTGCGGTGCAGGCCCGTCGGACCGTAAGTCGTGGTCATGCCCCGGTATGCCGTGCTGAAATGGGATTGGACGGAGGGCGGGTTCCGCTCTCCAATCTCATTACGGGCCGAACTGCCTTCCGTCCTGATCTTCACGGATTGAATGGCCTTCTCCAGCTCAAAAACATCTGATGCCAGGTTAGCCGGTGAACTGGGGGTTCTGGGCAGTGCCTTTTTAAAGCCCTTCAGCGCGGTTTCAGATTTCTCGAACCGATCCTGGAGCACTTCCAGATCCCGCTGTACAGTTTCAAGTTCTCCTCTGTATTCATTATAGCTCGCAAAGTCCATTCCCCCGAGAACACCTTCCCGGATTGGTTTCACTTCAAAAGAGACGGCATTCCCCAGGGGGGTGACCTTCCCGTTTTGCTCAAGCGCAAGGGTGGCTGTATAAGTGCCAGGAATCGCCAGGGGACCGCTCCTGAACCATCCGCCCCCAGAGGTGCGCGACGGGTCTATGGCCCGGGTACTGGCGTGGCGCAGGTCCCAGGCCATCCGATGGGTGCCTTTTGCAGCCTTCGTTTGAAGGTGCCTGATTACATTGCCCGCTGCATCCTGAATGGTAATCCAAACCTGCGTTGGCTGCTCGCTATTCTCGGCATCCAAAGCTTCATACCCCGGGAATGGAATGTCCACACCTTCTTTATTGGCCTCCTTTTCCGCCTTTTTACGTCTTTGCTTCGCTGTGGTAAAGTCACCCGAAAGGTAATAGGTGAATACAGCTCCAAAATCAGGATTCTTGGCGATATAATAATCAGCCCCTGTATTACCAAGGTTGCTGCGGGGCACATACCATTTGGCAGCCCTGGGTGCAAAGAGAGTGCCTTCTGTCTTCAATGCCTCGGGGGTCATGGCACGCAGGGCGCTGTAGTCGTCCAGCACATAAAATCCGCGGCCAAACGAAGCAGCGACCAGGTCATTCTCACGTTTCTGTATCACCAGATCCCTGAAGCCCATATTGGGAGTGCCTGGCAATTTTTGCCAGTTGGCACCTCCATCCAGGGAGGTATACACACCAAATTCTGTGGCAAGAAAGAATAGATCCTTATCCTCATGGTCCTGTACTATTCGCCACAGTAGGGTGCGTTTTGGCAAGTTGGAAGATAGGGATGTCCAGGACTTGCCACGGTCCGTGCTTTTGAAAAGGTATGGATTGAAGTCACCCTCCTTGTGATTGTCCAGGACCACATAAACGGTATTCGCATCGTGCAGGTCAGCCTTTATGTCATTGACAAAACTGCGACCGGGCAGTCCGAGGCGTGTTACGGGAATCCGTTCCCACTGACCGCCTCCATCACTGCTCACAGCTATGTAACCGTCATCGGTCCCGGCATAGAGTAATCCTTCCTGTACTGGAGATTCGCTCAGGGAAGTAATGGTGTTGTAATTGGACATGGCACCTACATCCCAGGCATTGTCCCAGGACTGTTGCCGACCCATGATTGGGAGTGAAAGCCGCTCCTCATTTCGGGTGAGGTCTTCCGAAATGGGCGTCCAGTCATCTCCCCGGTTTTCTGATTTCCAGACCCGGTACGATGCAAAATACAAACGTGCCGGGTTGTGGGGCGACACCAATATGGGGGCATCCCAGTTAAAGCGTTCGTGGGGGTCGCCTTTCAGTGCCTGCGGCTGAACGAATACCTGTTCCCCGGTGGTCAGGTCCACCCGGTGCAATCCACCCTGCTGGGTTTCGGCATAAACGATATCGTTGTACTGCGGGTCCGTAGCTGACTGGTGCCCGTCTGCAAAAAGTGTCTTATACCAGTGTTTGTTGCTGATCCCTTCCCGCTCATCGGTTGCCGAGGGACCTCCTGCGGATCCGTTATCCTGTGTGCCGCCAAAGATGTGATAGAAGGGTTCTGCATTGTTGACCGCCACTTTGTAGAACTGGGTTAGGGGAAGGTTCTTGTGATACTTCCAGGTTTCTGCCAGGTCAAAGCTCTCATAGATCCCTGCGTCGGTTCCAATCATCAGGTAGTTCGGATCGTCTTTTTTAAAAGCCATGGCATGGTTATCCGAGTGTTTGTCTTCCTCCTTGAGCTGCACGAAGGTCTTTCCCCCGTCCTCGGAGGTCAGCACGCGGACATTCATCAGGTACAACCGGTCAAACTTATGCGGGCTCGCATACAATTCCTGGTAGTAGTGCGGCCCGGTTGCTCCGGAAACGGCATTGGACATCTTTTTCCAGGATGCCCCACGGTCTGCAGAACGGAATACACCACCCGTCTTGCGATCCAATACGATGGCCGCATACAGGACATCGGGTTGCTGTGGAGAGATGGCCAGGCCGATCTTCC
>JARRLI010000287.1:0-3485 GCA_037387145.1 Robiginitalea sp.
AGGGCGTGGAAGAGACGGAGGAATCTGATATTCTTGCAAAGAAGCTGGTGGAGGATTTTGGAGAATTCGACCCGACCCTGGAACTTCCTAAATATAAATTCCCGCACCGGGACCTGCTCGATTCTCACGGAGCCAGCGGGGGCATAACCATCAATCAGGAGGAACTGGAGGAGAATAAAGACAAGATCGTCCAGACCCTCAAGAACTACAAGATTGGGATTGCCCAGATTAAAGCCACCATCGGTCCCACGGTTACCTTATATGAAATTGTTCCTGAAGCTGGGATACGGATATCCAAGATCAAGAACCTGGAAGACGATATTGCCCTTTCACTGGCAGCCCTTGGTATCCGGATCATAGCGCCCATACCCGGTAAAGGAACTATTGGGATTGAGGTTCCCAATAAAAATCCGACGGTCGTCTCGATGCGGTCGGTGATCGCATCCAAGAAATTCCAGAACGCCGAGATGCAACTCCCCATTGCATTCGGGAAAACAATCAGTAATGAAACCTTTGTGGTAGACCTGGCGAAGATGCCCCACCTGCTGATGGCCGGCGCAACCGGACAGGGTAAATCAGTAGGATTGAATGCCATCCTGACTTCCCTTTTGTACAAAAAGCATCCGGCAGAGGTGAAATTTATCCTGGTGGATCCCAAAAAAGTGGAGCTCACCCTCTACAACAAAATTGAACGTCACTTCCTGGCCAAACTCCCAAACAGCGACGAGGCAATTATTACCGATAATACCAAGGTGATCCATACCCTGAATTCCCTCTGTATAGAAATGGACGACCGGTACGAGCTACTGAAGTCGGCCATGGTCAGGAATATCAAGGAATACAATGTCAAGTTTAAGGCACGCAAACTCAACCCGAATGAGGGGCACCGCTTCCTTCCCTATATCGTGCTGGTAATTGATGAATTCGCAGACCTTATCATGTCGGCAGGCAAGGAAGTAGAAACCCCAATAGCACGGCTAGCACAACTGGCCAGGGCCATTGGTATCCACCTGGTCATTGCAACGCAGCGGCCTTCGGTGAATGTCATTACCGGTCTGATCAAGGCAAACTTCCCCGCCCGAATTGCCTTCAGAGTAACCTCTAAGATCGATTCACGGACGATCCTTGATACACAGGGAGCGGATCAGTTGATCGGAAGAGGAGACATGCTGTTTACACAGGGAAATGAGATTATACGTCTGCAATGTGCCTTTGTCGATACGCCTGAGGTCGCTAAGATTACGGAATATATCGGCTCTCAGCGCGCATACCCGGATGCCCATCTGCTGCCTGAGTATGTGGGGGAAGACTCTGGCACGGGGATTGATTACAGCATAGAGGAGCGGGATTCCATGTTCAGGGATGCTGCCGAGGTAATTGTAACGGCCCAGCAGGGCTCCGCCTCCCTCATACAGCGAAAGCTTAAATTGGGTTACAACAGGGCAGGACGGATTATAGACCAACTCGAAGCCGCGGGAATAGTGGGACCTTTTGAGGGTAGCAAAGCAAGACAGGTCCTGGTATCTGACCTTTCGGCATTAAATGAACTTCTAAGAAATGAAACAAACGGGTAACATGAGATCAACACTTGTATTAGCACTTCTTTTCTGCCTGTTCCTGGGGACATTACAGGCCCAGGACGAGGCCAGGGCAAAAGCGCTCCTGGATGATGTCTATAACAAAGTCAAAAGCTACAAGAACATAGTAGTCGACTTCAAATTTGACCTGTATAACAGTGAAGCAGACGTTCGGCAGGAAACCCGGGGGGATGTTACCCTCAAAGGAGAGATGTATTACCTGAACTATATGGGAGCTGAACAATTGTACGACGGCAAAAAGGTCTACACGGTAATCCCGGAGAATGAAGAAGTCACCATCGAGGACAGAACAGAGGAGAACGGAGCTGTCAGCCCTTCAGAAATGCTAACCTTTTACCGGGAAGGGCATAAGTATACCTGGGATGTCCTGCAAAATGTAAAGGGCCGAAAAATACAGTATGTGAAGCTAACCCCTATCGACTCGAACTCCGAAACCGAGTCGATCCATCTGGGCGTCGATGTGGAGACCAAACACATATACAAATTGATCGAAACGGGCAACAACGGGACCAAGACCACCATCACTGTTAATTCTTTCAAAACAGACCAACCGCTGTCTGAATCCTTATTTATATTTAACGAAGAGAAGTACAAAGACGAAGGGTACTACATCATAA
Organism: Robiginitalea sp.; assembly: GCA_037387145.1. Classification (GTDB taxonomy): domain Bacteria; phylum Bacteroidota; class Bacteroidia; order Flavobacteriales; family Flavobacteriaceae; genus Robiginitalea. The sequence continues at coordinate 2,216 of JARRLI010000287.1, forward strand.
GAAATTAGGGCTTGCGCATCCTGGACCAATACATACTGAAGAGGTTCCTGATGAATTTTTTCAGTTCGTTTGTGATTCTGATGTTCATCTTCATCTTCCAGACGATCTGGCTATTTATCGACGACCTTGCCGGCAAGGGGCTGGACCTGATCATCATTGGGAAATTCCTTTTTTACCTGCTGCCTAACCTTTCGGAAAAGGTGTTGCCGCTTACTGTGCTGCTCTCCTCTATTCTTACTTTCGGGGCCTTTGCGGAAAACTATGAATTTGCCGCCATGAAAGCTTCAGGAATCTCCCTGCAACGGTCCATGCGGTATCTCATCATTTGTGTGGTCTTCCTGGGCGGGTTAACCTTCTATTTTGCCAATACGGTAATCCCACTGTCCGAACAAAAGATCTATAACCTCAGAAGGAATATCGCCACCTTGAAGCCTGCAGCGGTGATCGTGGAAGGTGTATTCAGTGATTTTGAAGGGCGGAATATCAAGGTAGACCGCAAATACGGAGAGAACGATCGTTTTCTGGAAAATGTGATTATCCATATGAAATCCAATCTTCAGCGCAACACCACAGTAATACGGGCTGCCCGTGGTGAGTTGATCAGTGGGGAGGGTTCAGACATCATTCAACTTGTACTTAAAGACGGGCACTATTATGAAGATATCCTGCAGAAATCAGGTAACATGGGTAAAACGCATCCGTTTACCAAGGCAGACTTTGGCACCTATATCATGAATATTGAGATTCCTGACAATATGGAGGATCTGGAAGCTGACCGGAATGTGGAGACAGACAAGATGAAGAACGTCTCCAGGCTGCTTACCGATATTGATTCCATAAAGAACCACAACATGAACCTGGTAGCGGTATTTTCAAATAACATATCGACACGGATGGGTGCTTTCCCCGTAAACATAAGCGAGGATGAAAAGAAGATATCCAGTACGCTGGATACCCTAAGCATCGCCAGGGATACCCTGGAAGAGGCAATTGCAGCCCAGCCCCTTGAACAAGGGATCGATTCGGCAACCTTCCAATCGGACTCCATAGTGATTCCGAAGAAATCGAGGCAACCTATTACCCTTGAAGATCCACTGGCTCCTTTTCAGACCTACCAGCAAGGTCAGATCCTTGATGCGGCCAGAAATTCGGTTAAGAATATCTTGAATTCCGTTAAGGGAAAAGGGGAGGAACTCGATCTTAGCTATAAACGGTATAACCTTCATATCCTGAGCTTGCATAGAAAATTTGCCCTGGCTTTTTCCTGTAT
>JARRLI010000288.1:0-2184 GCA_037387145.1 Robiginitalea sp.
GCCAACCAGATAATATCGGCTTTGGAAGCCTGCTCCTTTAATTTCTTTACCAGGGACTTCTTTTCATTATCAACCACATATTTCGGAGCAAAATCATTATCCACATCAACACCAATTTCCCTGGAGGGTAGGTCTGCAATATGGCCGAAACTGGATGTAACCTTGAAGTCCTTCCCCAGGAACTTTTCAATGGTTTTTGCCTTGGCAGGGGACTCAACAATTACCAGATTCTTGGCCATGAAAGTGATTTTTGGTTAACAAAAGTAACTCTATTTTCTGATTTGTCAATTTAGGTCCGTTCTGCCATATCCTGTGAACCGGCAGAAACAGGCCGATCAGCAGGAGGAAAAATTACGGATTGCTCTCCCAACGCAGGAGACAAAATTATCCTTAATTTAAGGACCTAAATTCCAACCCATGAAATCATACAAATACTTATTATCCCTGATTGTTTTCAGTTTCATTTTTGGAACTTCAGACGCCCAACGAAACAAAAAGCAAGAAGGACCCTCATACGAGGAATCCCTGTATAATTCTATCGACTGGCGGCTTGTCGGGCCCTTCAGAGGAGGCCGCGCAGGTACTGCCACAGGAGTTGTAGGGAATCCAAACCTATATTATATGGGCACAGCCGGAGGAGGTGTCTGGAAGACTGAGGATGCAGGGAGTAGCTGGTCGTGCATTTCCGATGGATATTTCGGCGGTTCCATAGGGGCCGTGGCCGTATCAGAATCCGATCCGAACATCATTTATGTGGGTGAAGGTGAGCAGACATTAAGAGGAAATGTCTCTTCCGGTCGTGGCATGTGGAAGAGCAACGATGCAGGAAAGACCTGGGAATTCATAGGGCTGGAAGGCTCAGAGCATATAGCCCGTATTCGGGTGCATCCGCAAAACCCGGATGTTGTCTATGTAGCTGCCATTGGAAATCTCTGGATCCCGAATGACACCCGGGGGGTCTATCGGTCCATGGATGGAGGAAAGAGCTGGGAACGGGTACTGTATGTAAGTGACAAGGCAGGTGCGGGGGACCTTATCATGGATCCCGGGAATCCCAGGGTTCTATATGCCTCTACCTGGCAGATGAAGCGCAACGGATACCGCATGGATAGCGGAGGTCCGGACAGCAGGATGTTTAAAAGCACGGATGGCGGAGACAACTGGGTAGATATCTCCACATCCCCCGGATTACCCGCTTTTCCCTGGGGTATTTCGGGAATAGCGGTCTCCCCACAAAATACAAACCGGATATGGGCCATCATAGAAGCAGCTGAAGGAGGGGTATACAGGTCCGACAATGGCGGACAGACGTGGAAGCGGATAAACCGATGGAGGTAAGACCTTTGAGCTCAAAAATGCCCCACACGGGGATCACCACGACCTGTGGATCGACCCCCAAAACAACCAACGCATGATCATAGCCGACGACGGCGGCGCTCAGGTCTCTAACGACGGAGGCAATAATTGGTCCACCTATTACAATCAGCCCACTGCCCAGTTCTATCGGGTTACCACAGATACCCATTTTCCTTATCGGATTTATGGGGCCCAACAGGATAATTCAACCATAAGGATACTCCACCGGACCTCCGGAAATTCCATTGGGGAAGCCCACTGGGAATCTACTGCAGGAGGAGAGAGTGCCCATCTCGCACCGGATCCAAAGAACAATGACATTGTGTATGGGGGCACTTACAAAGGGTATATGATGCGGGAGGATCACACTGTGAATCAGACCCGATCGGTCAACATATGGCCTGATAATCCGGCCGGATCCGGTGCAGAGGTCATGAAATACCGTTTCAACTGGAATTTTCCGATTGCCTTCAGTATACATAATCCCAACCGGTTGTATGCAGGTTCCAATTACCTGCACGTAACAGAAAACGAAGGACAGACCTGGAAAACGATCTCCCCGGACCTTACCCGTGGGCTGCCCGAAACGATAAGGTCATCCGGCGGACCCATTACCCAGGACAATACCGGGGCAGAATTCTACTCCAATCTATTTGCCATAGCAGAATCACCCCTGGAAGAAGGAGTGATCTGGGTAGGCAGCGATGACGGGCTAATCCACATTACCCGGGACAACGGGGAGTCCTGGAATGACATAACCCCTCCCGAAAAGTTGTCCCCAGGATTGAATATGATCAACTGCATTGACCCGAGTCCTTTTGATAAGGG
>JARRLI010000288.1:2271-4886 GCA_037387145.1 Robiginitalea sp.
ATGTGGCGGCGACTTCCTACAAGTTCGGGGACTACACTCCTTATCTTTACAAGACCACAGATTACGGCAAAAGCTGGACCCTGATCACAAATGGAATCCCTTCTAATTATTACACCAGGGCTATTCGTTCAGACAAAAGCCGGAAAGGGCTTCTGTATGCAGGTACGGAATGGGGTATGTTCCTCTCATTTGACGACGGGCAGAACTGGTCCCCTTTCCAGCTTAACCTGCCTGTAACCTCCATACGGGACCTTCATGTACGGGACAATGATTTGATCGCAGCTACCCACGGCAGGAGTTTCTGGATGATTGACGACCTGACTCCCCTGCACCAGCTGAACGATGCAATTGCCGGGAGTGAATTTCATTTGTACAATCCCGATGATGCTTACCGTATGCAACAATCTGGCTGGGGACGGGCAGATTCTAAAAGGGAAGGGGAAAACCACCCCAATGGCGCTATTATTCATTATTATATAAAGGACCTGAAAGATTCAGACACTGTCCGCCTGGAAATTCTGGATGCCCGTGGCAACCCTATCCGGCAGTATTCCAACAAAGCCAGAGAAGAGAAGCATGACCCCGCTGCCGTCAGATCCCTGGAGGTGCAATCCGGCGCAAATCGCTTTATCTGGGATCTTAGGTACCCCGGCTTCGACTCCTTTGAGGGAATGGTGCTGTATTCATCACCGAACAGGGGGCCCAAGGCTGTCCCGGGTACCTACAGGGTACGCCTTACCTACAATGATGAAATTCAGGAGGAGACCCTTACTGTTATCAAGGATCCACGTCTTCCGAATACCGCGGAAGACTATCAGGAGCAGTTTGATTTTCTTATGGCGGTCCGGGAACAGGTCAGTAGTGCCAACAGGGCTGTGGCAAAAATCCGCAGGCTCGAGAATGATATGGAATACTTGAAAAACAAGACCGGTGATTACCCTGAACTACAGGATCGCATTAGCAAATTCGAGTCGGAGCTCGAGGTCATTGAAAATAATATCCATATGACTAAGAACCAGAGCAGACAGGATCCACTGAACTACGGTATCCGGATCAATAATCGCCTGGCCTTCCTGATGGCAGATTCACAACGGGGGGACTACCCCCCTACCGATCAGGCCCGGGAATTCCTCAGTGAAGTGTCGGCAGAGCTGCAAACCGAATTGCAATCGCTGGAGCGTTTGGCGAGGTCGGAGGTTGGTGCTATCAATGACCTTGTGAAAAGTGCCGGTGTGCCACTGCTAAGTTGGGGAGAGTGATTTTTAGGGTACCTACATCCCTCAGGCCTGCAGAATCTACTTTTAGGTCCTTGTCAGGAGGTTATGTCCGGGCTTTCAAAAATTATAGCTGTCAAATTGTCATAAGCATTTAAAGCCTTATCTTTGCAGCCCTTCCCTTCAAAACGGGAAGGGTCCGGATCATGGAAAAGCTACTCAAGGAAGAACTGCAAGGCACCCCCCTGGAGTTGAAAGGGGAGACGAATAATGCCCGTAAGTTATATATAGAAAGCTACGGTTGCCAGATGAATTTTTCGGACAGTGAAATCGTGGCTTCCATCCTGGCCGGGGAAGGCTTTAATACCACCCAGCAGATGGAAGAGGCCGACCTGATACTGGTCAATACCTGCTCCATTCGGGAAAAAGCCGAGTTGACAGTTCTCAAACGGCGGGAATATTTCAATGCTGTCAAAAAAGAAAACCCACATCTGAAACTAGGCGTCCAGGGTTGTATGGCCGAACGCCTGAAAAGCAAATTACTGGAAGAAGAGAAAATCGTGGATATGGTGGTGGGTCCGGATGCTTATAAGGACTTGCCCAACCTGGTGCGCGAAGTGGATGACGGGCAGCAGGCCGTGAACGTTATCCTGTCCAGGGAAGAGACCTATGGAGACGTATCCCCTGTAAGGCTTGCCAGTAACGGGGTTACTGCATTTGTTTCCATCACAAGGGGGTGTGACAACATGTGTACCTTTTGCGTGGTTCCTTTTACCCGCGGAAGGGAACGGAGCCGGGATCCACAATCTATCCTGAGCGAGGTCGATGAACTCTGGAGTGAGGGGTATCGTGAGGTCACCCTGCTGGGGCAGAACGTGGACAGCTATCTCTGGTATGGGGGAGGGCTAAAAAAGGACTTTGACAAAGCCAGCCCGCTGCTGCAGGCTTCTGCAGTGAACTTTGCGGGATTGCTGGATCAGGTTGCCAGGGCGCAGCCGCGCATGCGTATCCGGTTTTCGACTTCCAATCCCCAGGATATGACAACGGAAGTGATTGACGCCATGGCCAGGCACAACAACATCTGCAACTATATTCACCTGCCGGTGCAAAGTGGAAGCGATCGCATCCTTAAAGCCATGAACCGCCTGCACACTCGGGAGGAATATTTCGACCTGATTAATGCCATACGCCAGCGGATTCCCGATTGCGGAATAAGTCATGATATGATTGCCGGATTCCCCGGGGAGACAGAAACGGATCACCAGCAAACCCTTTCCCTAATGGATTCCGTAAAGTATGATTTCGGCTTTATGTTCGCCTACTCAGAGCGACCCGGAACCCTGGCCGCCAGGATACTGGAGGACGACATTCCCGATACGGTCAAAACACGACGCCTGAGGG
>JARRLI010000289.1:0-2605 GCA_037387145.1 Robiginitalea sp.
CGGCTGCTCAACCAGAAAATGGTAGCCCTGGATTTCCCATTCTACATCGGGTCCGTGGAAGTACGGAATTCCATCCTGGAATACAAAGAACTGTCAGAGGAAGGTAAGGACCCCCTGGTGCTGGATTTTGCAGCCCTGGAATTGTCTGTGAAAAACCTTACATCCATGACCGAAGGGTTACCCGATTCCCAACCCCTGGAACTGGAGTTGACCGCCAGGCTGGACAGCGCCATACCCGTAGATGTTCGCATCCGATTGCCCTATAACAGCGATACCTTTACCGTAAGTGGCCGTACCGAGGGCACCTCCGATTTTGTAAGCCTAAACAAAACCGTGCTTCCTGCCATTGGGTTGCAGTTCAAGACCGGCAGGCTGGACGGGCTCCGCTTCGACATTAGCGGAACCCCCTGGTCCCTTCACGGAAACCTGACGATGCTTTACCACAACCTGGAGGTAGAAATGTTCAAGGAAGATCATCAGAAGAAGGCCACCCTATCCTGGGCCGCCAATGCACTGCTGAAAAAGTCCAACCCCAAACCCAACGGGCACATCATCGTAGGTGAGATATACACCGAACGCATCCCTCACAAAGGCCTGGGGAACTATCTCTGGAAGGGAGTACAGTCCGGGATTATCAATTCCCTGAACCCTGTTGGAAAAAGGAAGGTGGTTAAAAAGTAGTTGGCAGTGGGCAGTGGGCAGTAGGCAGTGGACATTCCTGTTTACCCTTCATCGAAAAACTGTCTTGATTATCAGGTTTTTCCTACAAATGGTCTATCTTCCTCATTCCTTACACCTTATAAGGACGTTCATACAATTATTTTACCCAATTCTTACCCCTCTCCTAAATTTAACCCTTAAACATTTTGGTGGTTTTAATATGGTTTCCGATATTGAAGGTTCCCTTTTGGAAGCGTGATTATAACCTACCGCAAAAATGAAAATGCTATGGCCTACAATTTTGCCTATTTGAAAATCGCAAGTGCGTTTGACTCCTGACCCCTAGCCGGTAAAAACTATGTTTTCCGAAACGGTCATAGCATACGCGTCCAACCCCTATGTGCTGGCAGGGATTTCCATCCTGTTGGCCTACTGGGCCTCTGTCAGGCTTCAGCCGGTGATCATCCTGCTGAGCCGGGAGAAGAACCTCATGGATGAGCCCGAAGGCAGGAGTTCGCACCATTACCGGGTGCCTACCTACGGGGGTGTGGCCATGTTCATCGTATTCAGCATCCTCGTGCTTAGCCTGACCAGCTTTGTGGGCTTTCCTGAAGAAGACCTCAACCAGGGGATGTCCCTTATCGCGGCCATCTCAATTTTGTTCTTTCTGGGTATCAAGGACGATATGGTAGGGCTGGCGCCCTCCAAAAAATTCCTGGGCCAGTTGCTGGCTGCCTGCCTGGTGATATTTATCGGGGGCATGCGCATCGAAAGCCTTGACGGGATCTTCGGAGTCGGGCAAATGCCCTATTATGCATCCGTGCTGTTTTCCATCTTTGTATATATGCTGATGGTCAATGCCTATAACCTCATCGACGGTATCGACGGGCTTGCAGGCGTCATCGCCCTGGTGAGCAGCCTCATTTTCGGCTTGTTCTTCCTGGTGGTTGGGAATACCGCCATGGCCCTCGTTTCCTTTGTGCTGGTGGGCACAGTGCTCGGGTTCCTGAGGTTCAACCTCTCAGATACCCGAAAATTGTTCATGGGGGATTCCGGCTCCCTGTTCATTGGCTTTTTAATGGCGTTCCAGGCCATTGCCTTTCTGAATGCCAACCAGGCCGGCGACCCTGCAGCCCTGGTTTCGAATGCACCAGTCATTGTACTGACCATCTTTTCCTTCCCCCTTATAGACACCCTGCGCGTGTTTGCCCTGCGCGCCATCAGAGGGCGGAGCCCGTTCTCCCCGGACCGCAACCACATCCACCACCATCTATTGGACAAAGGGATGGGCCATAAGCAGGCCACCGTATTGATTGCCAACAAAGTCCTGCTGATGATCACCATCGCCTGGATGCTACAGGATATTTCCGTACATCTCCACCTGTTGTCTATGGTGACTCTCGGATTTGTCATATATTTAATCGACCTGGCCTTCAGAAGACGCATAATAGCACACGTGTATGAGATCAATGAACCGAAAGAGGAAGCCAAACCAACACCCCCCGGGCGCAGCACCCGAGCAGTGGTTCGTCCTGCACACAAAGCCAAGGAACGAGCTGAAGGTGTGCGAGAAACTGCAACAGCTGGGGATTGAGACCTTTGCCCCCACCTATACGGAGGTGCGGCAATGGAGCGACCGTCGCAAAAAAGTTCGTGTCCCCTATTTTGCATCCTATGTTTTTGTAAGACTTTCGGATGCAGCCCGCAACCGCGCATTCTGCCATTCCGGGGTACTCCGCTACCTGTTCTGGCAGGGGAGCCCGGCCGTAGTCCGGGAGGAAGAGATCGGAATGATCCGCACCTATCTGGACGGGCGGGAAGAGCACCAAATTTTGGTGGAATCCCTCAAACCCGGGGATGAAGTAGTACTCCTGCGCGGGGCCCTGCAGGACCAGCGCGCCCACATACAACACATCGATGCCACCCGGGTCCGCCTGGTACTGCC
>JARRLI010000290.1:0-3445 GCA_037387145.1 Robiginitalea sp.
GCCTGGAGGAGCTTTGTATTCAGGGAACCTTTTCGGGCGGTATCACCATCCTTGTCAAATATTTTTCCCATCGGTGCGCAAAGATAGTTCAACAGCATATTGGCCACTCCTATATCAAAGGCAATGCGATCGCCTTTGTGTTAAAAAGATATATTGCAAATGCCCCCCAGGTTGAGGCAGAAGTCATATGCTGCAAACAGCAGGCGATCTCCAACGGGGACCAACGGTGCCCCCTGGCCCCCCAGGGCCACATCCATGGATCGAAAGTCGCCGAGTGTCATGCAACCACTCTGAAGGGCTATTTGCTGGGGAGACCCCAGTTGAAAGGTGAATCCTTCCTCGGGGCGGTGGTGAACAGTATGTCCATGGCTGGCTATCGCATCGACACGGCTACCTGATTCGTTCAGAAAGTTTTTCGCCTGTTTTCCGAGCCACCGTCCATAGGATTCATGCAAAGCGAGTAATGCTTCGGCGGAATATGTGATGGCTTCTTCCAGGTGGGAGTGCATTTCCTGGGAGTATTCACTAAATCCGGTATGGAGCAGGCGGTAGTTCCATCCCTGGTCAGATTCACTGAACTCGCACAGGGCCATGTCAAGTCCATCCAGAGAGGTCCCCGACATCATTCCCAGGATCCGATATATGTTGGTTGTCTCAGTCATAATTAATATCAATCGGCAATTCTCCGTTTGCCTGAAGCCGTCCCAGAAAATGAGAAGCCGCTGCTTCCTGAAGTGCCTCCAGCGGTTCAAAGGCACATACCACCCCGTAAAATGACCTTAGGGGAAGTTTGTTCAATATATATGGATTTCCAAAAAGATACAATTGTACCTTTTTTTGAGAGGTGAGGAGCTTCAGCTCATCAAAAAAGTCACGGGGCAACCCAAAGTCATCGCCGGGCTTCATGCTAGGAGGTCTCAGGGCCAGGACTATGCGTTCATTTTTGGTTCTCCAACACGGTCCGTAAAAACATCCGGGCGTTCCCCGTAATACAGGAGCGAAGTTATGCCTTCCATCCATGGTAGGGGAGAAGTGCTGCCCTTGCTGATTTCACAAAGGCTGCGACGGGCGAGCTCCCAATTGAGTTTCTCTGGAGTATAACGGGAAGTTATTGCAGGGGTATTCGTCCGGAATACGCTTTCTTTGAGTTTCCATACCCTTTGAAAAGAGGCTTCCAGGCGGGATTCTGAGAGGACGCCAAGGATAAGATCGATACTCTGAGGGATTTCTGAAGCAAAGCAAAGCATATCATTTCCTGCCTCAACTGCCATCAGGTTGAGTTGTTCCGGACGGCTGTCGATCCTGCTCAGGGCTTGCATATTGAGGGCATCTGTGACTATGGCACCCTCGAATCCAAGTTCCCTTCGGAGTACTCCAATGATCTTTTCTGAAAGGCTTGCAGGAAGGCCTGAAGGATCCAGCGGAGGAACGGATAGATGTCCTGTCATTACTGCCGGAACCCCGGCCTTTATCAGTTCCCGGAATGGTATGAATTCTTCGGCTTCCAGGGCTTCGGTTTCTTTGTTAAGTACGGGCAGTTCCAGATGTGAATCCACGGCTGTATCCCCATGCCCCGGAAAATGTTTTACGCAACTCAAGATGCCCCCATCCTGGAAACCCCTCAAAATCTGAAGGGATTTGCTCACAACGGTTTCAGGGCGATTTCCGAAGGAACGGTAGCTGATTACCGGGTTCTCCGGATGGGAATTGATATCTATCACAGGGCTCAGGTTCCAATGGATACCGGCATCCCTGCAGTCTGCGGCCATCCGAAGGCCAACTTCATAGATCAGGGGATTGGAATCTGCTCCCAGGGCTCCAAGGGTCAGGGAGTACGGGTAACGTGGTGTGCGCTCCACCCGCATGGCCAGACCCCATTCCGCGTCCATCGCCATCAGAAGGGGGTAGGGGGCGGCCTGCTGGTAACGGTCTATGAGCTCTTTTAACCTTTGGAGGCTGTCCGGATGATAGGGAACCTCGCGGGTTCCTTCAAAGTTGGTGGCCGCGCTCTGGGGGCTGTGGAAAAAGCACAATCCGCCTATATGCTGTTCCCGGATCAGGTTTTCAAGTGCCTGTACATGGGCTTCCGTGTCGTTGATAAAGGCAGCTGGCATAAATAGTTGCCCCACCTTCGAACGCGTGGAGAGGGTATTTACAATATCCTGGTATCTAGGTAATTTACCCATCATCACGTGCACTTTTCTTTCCAAAATCAGCGGGATAGCGGATAAATTTCAATAGGATCAGGGCGGGCAGGGCGGCTACGACGACCCAAAGGAAAAACCCGGGATACCCCAGCCATTCCTGAACATATCCGCTCGCCATGCCGGGAAGCATCATCCCCAGGGCCATAAATCCTGTGGCAAGGGCATAATGTGCTGTCTTGTAGGGGCCTCTCACAATGTAAAGCAGGTAGACCAGGAATGCCGCAAAACCAAACCCATATCCGAATTGTTCCAGGATGACGGTGCCCCCCACTGCCCAGATGCTATCGCTCTGAACCCAGGCCAACAAGGCATACATGGCGTTGGGCAGGTTCAGGGCTAGCAGCATCGGAAGCATCCATTTCTTCAGGCCATCCCGGGATATTAATATTCCTCCCAGGATACCCCCCACAGAGAGGAAAATGATGCCCAAAGTCCCATAGATGGTCCCCACGGCTTCGGTAGAGTAGGCCAGCCCACCGGAGTCCCGGGTATCCAGCAGGAAAGGAGCTGTCATTTTAACCAGTTGGGATTCCCCCAGTCTGTAGGTAAGTATAAAAGCAAGGGCCCATCCGATACCGGGTTTTTTAAAGAAATCCCTGAGGATTCCCAGAAAACTCTGTTCCTTGGATCGATCCCTGGCCTCCTCGTATACGGGGGCAGCAAAAATATTGCTGGCGGTTAACAGCAGCATCAGAAAAGCTGCGACTACCATGGTCAGGGACCATGCCCTGGAGGGATCTGCGTAGGTCTGTTCCAGGAATCCTGCCAGGATCACTATCAACCCCTGACCGGTAATCATTGCAAGGCGGTAAAACGTGCTGCGTACTCCTACGAAAAAGGATTGCTTTTTTTCACTCAGGGCAATCATATAATAGCCGTCCGAGGCAATATCATTAGTGGCAGAGGCGAAAGCGGCCATCCAGAAAAAGGCAAGGGTTATTGTAAGAAAATTATCTGTGGGAACCGTTAATCCCACTCCCAGAAAGGACAGGGATATAAAAAATTGCATCCATAGAAACCAGCGACGTTTGGTGCCTTTGAGATCCACCCAGGGGCTCCATAAGGGTTTTAAAACCCAGGGCAGGTACAACCAGCTGGTATACAATCCGATCTCCGCATTGCCGACCCCCAGTTGCTTGTACATGATAACCGAGACGGTCACCACCATAATGTAGGGGAGCCCCTGTGTGAAATATAGGCTTGGAACCCACCACCAGGCATTGGTGTCTTTTGGGGTC
>JARRLI010000291.1:0-2590 GCA_037387145.1 Robiginitalea sp.
GCAATGACCAGGGCGTTTTGTACGCCAATCAATAAGAGTGCGATTGTGTAGACAACAAAAAGGACAACGATCTGAATAACCAGGCCAACGAAATATCTTGACAGGAGCGATTTGATCTTTTCGGTGGAATGTACCAGGTTCGGTTCCAAATTATCCGGGACTAATGTCAACAAGGCGTTTTGAAGCAATTTGCTGTCTTTCAGGAAAAAGAACGATATAAACAAAATTGAGAACAGGCCAATGCTCAGGCTGCTTAAAACACCCATCAGACTGTTCAGAAAATCCGGGATAAAGTTCATCTCCAGGTCCTTAATGAGGTCCATCTGCAATTTTGCATCGTCCATTATTGCTCCTACCTCAAAGGGAGTGCCAGCCAAATAATTTCTGATTTCATGGTAGAGCCGGGTCAGGTTCGCTTCAAAGGAATCGATATCCAGCAGGGACAGATTGTGTCCTTGCTCGGCAATAAGCGGGATGAACATGGAGATGATCCCTACCAGTATGCCCAGAAGAAGCACAATTACCACTACCACGGCCAGGGTGTTTGGGAATTTAAGGCGTTTTCTGAGGAAGATGACAATGGGCCTTCCCACAAGCGCCACTACGGCTGCCACTATAATGTAGGTTATAACAGACCGGATCAGGTATAGAAAATACCCCAGCAGCAGGATTCCTGCCAGGATAAAAATGGCTCTTAGTATACCTAAGGCTATTGTTCTTGAATTCACTTCGCGTTAGTTATTAAAGGCGTAATATAAAATATTTGCACCCATCCGAAGTGCTTCCTGTCGAATTTCTTCAGGATCATTGTGCACTTCAGGATCTTCCCATCCATCCCCCAGGTCCGACTCAAAGGTAAAAAGCAACACCAGCCTCCCCTGGTGGAAATACCCGAAAGCCTGGGGTCTTTTACCATCGTGTTCGTGTATTTTGGGCAGTCCTTCGGGAAAGGAAAACGGCGATTCGAAAACGGGATGGTCCGCCCCCAGTTCTTCCAGCTGCTTATCGGGGAATATTTTAGGCAGTTCTTTCTCCAGGTACGGAGCCATGCCATAATTGTCATCAATATGCAGGAATCCTCCGGCTAGCAGGTACATCCTGAGGTTGGCTGCTTCTTCCTCTGTAAAGAGGACATTTCCATGGCCTGTCATATGGAGAAAAGGATATTGGAAAATCTCAGTGCTTCCTACAACTACGGTGGCTGGCTGTGCATCCAGGGAAGTGCCCACTTCTGCGTTGCTGAATTGGATCAGGTTTGGTAGGGCCGTGGGGTTGGCGTACCAGTCTCCCCCGCCACTGTACTTCAGCAAACCGATCTGCTGCCCGCTGGCCTCGCACCAAAGGCAAAGTGTGGCCAGGGCAAAGAGGTGTGTAAAAAACGCATGCCGACGAAATAGGATAGAAGTATTCATCTTTTATCTTGCGTTAATCAGGTTTACGGTTACACATGATACAAGGGCAGCTGTTTCTGTGCGCAACCTGCTTTCTCCCAGTGAGACTGGCAGAAATCCTCCTTCGTAGGCCATTCCTATTTCTTCCCGGGTGAAATCCCCTTCCGGACCAATTAGGATCAACACATCATTGTCCGGGGCAACCCGTCTTTTGAGATCTAATTTTTCATCTTCCTCGCAATGGGCGATGAAGCGCAATGAAGGATGCTTCTCTTTCAAAAAAGTTTCATAGGGAAGCGGGGCATTCAATTTGGGTAGAAAGGTGCGAAGGCTTTGCTTCATAGCCTCCTGCATGACGCGTTCAAGTCGTTCCCGGGATACTTTATGGCGTTCAGAACGTTTGCATAAGATGGGAGTTATCTCGCCTATCCCTATTTCGGTAGCTTTCTCCAGGAACCACTGAAATCGCTCCAATCGTTTGGTAGGGGCCACTGCCAAATGCAGGCTGTACCTGGCAGGAATACTCTTCCGCGCTTCGATGATCTTCCCCTGGCAGCGCTTCGGGTCTGCAATCGTGATTTGTGCCATAAACAGAAAACCCCGACCGTTGGTGATCCGCAGGGAGTCGCCTTCCTTTTTGCGGAGTACTTTTACGATATGCTTGCTTTCCTCTGCTGAGAAGGAAAACTGGGTGACGCTGTTATCCAGGCCTGCATGGTAGAAATAGTTCATTTTTTAAGGGAATTCTCTGATTTTTCCAGCTGTATTTTGGCATGCTGCAGCCCTAGTCTCAGCCAACGGAGCAACTGATCGGGTTGACGATATCCTTCGGGTTCCACAAAAATAAACTCCTTCATGGGACGGCCTGTAAAATCCATGGGCCTGACGGCATCTTCCTCTAAAATAGGCCCGATTTTGTCCCCCGGGACCCTAACCATCAGTGAGTCTCCTATGATCCCCACGGTCATCTTTCCCCTGAACAGGTACGCTAACCCTCCAAACATATTTTTTAGCACTATCTCGGCTTGGGCAAGGGGGAAATCCTCCAGCCATAACCGGTTAATACGCGCTTCCAGGGCCTGGTTGTAGGACATAGCGTAAAAGATTTCAGAGTGTAGCAGGCCAGGGTCAACTCCCCAGTTTGTAGCGCGCCTGGGCTGCCGTCCGTAGGTCTGCAAACTGCCCGTCAAGATACTTCA
>JARRLI010000292.1:0-2557 GCA_037387145.1 Robiginitalea sp.
CTGGAAAACCTTTCTTATGAAAACCACCTCTGGCATGAGAAAGGTTTTCCAGGTTATGCCTGTCTGCTGATTCCTTACGAATAGCATTGATTACAAGCCTTCCACCTTTCCGCAGATGCTCCATTGAGGCGACAACTGGTTTCCAGGCAGGAGTTGTGTCTATGATGGATTGTGGTTTTACAGGAGGGGAATGGCCAATATCACCACTCCAGGCGGCTCCAAGCTTCAGGGCAAAGGCCCGTTCTGCCTCACTTCGCGCAAAAACATAAACCTTAACCTTTGGATATTGCTGACGAACCAGCTTGATTACCAGGTGGGCAGAGGCACCAAAACCCATCAGTCCGAGGCTGGTGATGGTGTCAATACCTGCCAGGCGCAGGGACCGGTAACCGATGGCCCCGGCACAAAGCAGGGGTGCTGCTTCGGAATTTGAGTAGACTTCCGGAATGCTATAAGTAAAGTTCTCCTTGGCAATCATGTATTCGGCATATCCGCCATCTGCGTCCCGCCCTGTAGCCTGGAAATCATCACAGAGGTTTTCCCTTCCTGACCGGCAAAATTCACACCGGCCGCATGCGTTAAAGATCCATGCCACGCCCACCCGGTCCCCAACGTGAAACCGGTGAATTCCTGCTCCTGTCTGCACCACTTTTCCAACAACCTGGTGCCCGGGGATCAGCGGTAGTTTTCCAGGGGGAGTGCGTCCTTCAATCTCATCTAGTTCCGTATGGCATACCCCACAAGCATGTACGCGGATAAGCACCTCCCCTTGTCCGGGATTCGGAATGGGAAGTTCAGTAAGGGACAAAGGGGAGGTGTTCTCGTCTAACCGAACCACTTCACGGAGGACCATGGCCCGCATCCGGCGAGTTTCCCCGGGAACAGAGGGTTTATTCTTCAAGGCTTACATATACTTGGTAAGGAAGTTGAAGAATTCTTTTTTGAGTTTATGGAACATATCCCGCTGGGTTTCCATTTCTTCCCGGAATTCAATATGCCTTTTGACCATTATCCGGTCCATTGAGATCTCCCCGGACTTGCTCTTACCTGCAATGCGGTGTTCGTGTGCCTCGATGCCTTCCAGAAATTCATCGATTCTTCCTTCGTGCAGGATAAATTCGTTTTGGTAGTGCTCCAGTTGGACGAGGACCTCTTTATCCGTCCAGTGGTTAATCAATTCTTCCAATCGATTTTTGAAGGAGCGCAATTCATCCTTCCAAAAGAATAGTTCGCTTCTCCAGCGTTCGTGCTCAAAATGCAGGTCTGCGTTGTAGATTACTTGGGTTTCCATTACAGTTTATTTAGGGTTCAACATCGGTAACTTCAAGCCACGGGGCCTGGGTAAGGCCATTGATTCTAGGCTTCTTTCCAATCTTGTATAAAATTAGCTGTGCCGGAAGATCGAGCCTATGACCTGGGTCAGGAATTGCAGTATTCAGTGGAGGTATGATGTGAGGTCACCGGGAATTTTAGAATTCAATTTTTGATTGTTTTATGGGGCTGTATCTGGATAAGGGCCCCCACCCCCCGAATTAAAGATAGTGCCTGCCCATGCAATCACGTTGCACAATCCTATACCGGCTTGCGGCATCCCGGGCCTGCCGAGGTTTGCACTCATAGGATTATCCCGGCAATAATCGCAGTACCTGAGTCCCTATTCCTTATTCTCATAAACCCTCACCCAGTCGACATACATATGCTGAGGGAAAGTGGTATTGGAATTCGGCCGGCCAGCATGTGAGCCCCCGACCGCTATATTCAGGAGAATAAAAAATTCTTCATGGAACTCTGAGAGTTCATCGGATGCAATGGGCATGGATGCATATTGTTGTCCATCCACAAACCACAGAAGGCTGTCGGGATTCCACTCCAGTTCGAAGATGTGGAACGCATCCGAAAATGCTCCCTGATCCAGTTTGTAAGCAACGGCCCCCATCATGGCATGTGAGCCGGACGCATCCGCATAATGCGCGTTTGCCTCCACAGCTCCATCGTCTTTTGATCCATATAATTCCAGAATATCGAACTCACCACATTGGGGCCAGGGGGTGTCCCCGCCATTTTCATCGATATTTGCACCGAGCATCCAAAATGCAGGCCAGATACCTTCCCCCTCGGGAAGCTTGATCCGTGCCGCTATCTTACCGTATTTCCATGAATATTTATTTGCAGTGTTCAACCGGGCCGAGGTGTATTGATCCATCCCGTGGGTGTCGCTTTCATGGATGGCTTTGATAACGAGAAAATCGTTTTCGACATAGGCATTCTCACGACTATTGGTATACCGCTGCCACTCTTCGTTGAAGCGCCCGGCAGGCTCAACCTGAAGGTTCCATTTGGTCACATCGAGGGTGTCAGCATCAAATTCATCAGACCAGGCCAACTTCCAACCCATTCCCGGATCATAGCTGTTTTCAATCAGGCGTATGGCGGAATCCTTGGCTTCTTCTCGGGTTTCAATACTTTCTTTCCTGGCTTTGTCAACACATGAAAGCATGGCTATTGATACGAGTGACATGGTCATTAAGACAAAGAGTGCTTTTTTCATAGGATGAAT
>JARRLI010000293.1:0-2552 GCA_037387145.1 Robiginitalea sp.
CTTGAGGAATTGAAGAAAAAAGTGGAATGTCCCCTTAACCGTTCATCAGCTGGTGCAGCTCTTCCACGGAGCGCTCTTCGGCGAAGTGGATCTGCTGCAGCGCGTCCTGGAGAGTTTTTTATCTTTCAGGTACTCCTCCAGGGTGGCTATAGCAACCCCTTTTTCAATATGCGCTTCCACCAGGGAAGGTTCATTGGTTTCCTCATTTATATAGACCAGGGCAACATGGGAAAAGTTTCCGGGAAAATCATTCCCCCTTGAAATAAATGCAGATACCTCCGCCCCACCCCGGCTGACCAGCAAATCCCCGCTGTGTACTTCTATACCCAGGATAGACGCAGAAGGAGTGGCAGAAGCTTCATCGGAAACATACATGGTGGAAATAAACTGCTCATCTGTGGACTGCAACAAAATTTCTTCCACGGCGGCCCTCATTCCATACAATACCCTATAGGTGAGCTGACGTGCCTCGGGGCTGTTCATATCCCAGGTAAGGGCATCAGTTTTTAACTTCTTTCTAACGCGGTTGTAAAAACGGATGTGCCAGTCCGTTTTGTTTTCCTGGGCGGCAATCAGGGGTGCAATCCGGAAAAAACTGCTTTCCACCATGGGATAAAAAGCATCTTCAGGGCCACTTGTTTTCCCTTCATAAACCAGCAGCATACTGTCTGCTTCCAGGGTCATCCGCCCCACCAGAGAATCCAATTTCGCTGCCGGCATGGCCTTGCCTGTGAGAAAGGTCTTTTCAAGGTGTTGCCAAAGCGCATCCTGATCCCAGACAAAAGGGGTCCGGGATGCCTCCTGCAGTTCCCGTTCCTTTTGGGGTATTGGAATAAGCAACAGACAATAGAGGCCAGCGAGGACCAGTATAAATTTCAATAGTTTCTGCATGTCGGATTGTTGACAGGGCAACCGCCCTATAATGGCAAGATACATATAGTTCCTGCTACTTAGGTGGGTGCTGGAAATAATATCAGGCTGTGAGGGAGTAATCAATAATCCTTTCTGCCACCTTCAACAGTCTCTCCCTATTTTTCGTAAATTTCCTTCGATGCAAAAGCCCAGCCTGATACTGACCCTTTTTATTTTCAGCATATTGGCTGAAAATGCCCTGGCCCAGGAAGTCCACCTTCGCAGCTCCGGGCGGCTGATCCTGGGCACCTACGCAGAACGGACGGCCTCTGTGGCCGCTGGCGATCTGGATGGGGATGGGGATGCTGACGTGGTGGTGGCCAATGGCAGGCACTGGCCCGGACAGAACCGTATTTTCTTTAATAACGGCCGCGGTATCTTCACCCTGGAGCAATCCCTCGGGACTATACGTGCCACCACCTATGCTACTGAACTGGCAGACCTGGACAAGGATGGCGATCTGGACATTGCGGTGGGTAATGATATGGCACCCAACGAACTCTATTTTAACGACGGGAAAGGAAATTTTACCAAGGGTCCGTCTTTTGGGCAGCAATATGCCCCCACACGGAACCTTACCCTGGCCGACCTGGACCAGGACGGGGATATGGATATCCTGATCACCAACCGCGGCAGGCCCAACGAGTTGTGCTTAAATGACGGGAGCGGCCGCTTTCCTACCAGCCAGACATTTGGCAGCAGGGAGGATTCTACCATCGATGTGGAGGCTGCCGACATGGATGGGGATGGAGACACGGACCTTATCCTGGCCAACCGGGATGGACAGCCGAACTATGTATATATAAATGACGGAGAGCTGGGGTTTGGGGAAAAGATCCCCTTTGGCTCGGGCGCGGACAACACCCGGTCTGTCAGTGTTGCGGACGTGGACCAGGATGGCATGAAAGACATCCTGCTGGCCAATATAGGGGAGCCGAACGTAATTCACTTCGGAGGCGGGCAGGTCCCATTTTCCAGAAGCCTTGTATTTGATGGAACTACCGCCAAAAGCTATGCCATAACTGTTGAAGACCTGGACGGAGATGGCGATATAGACATCGCCATCGGGAATGCCGGAAGCCCCAATACCGTTTTTATAAATGGGGGAAAAGGTACGGATTGGCAACCCCTGACCCTGACAGATGAAGAATTGTTGACGTATGATATGATTACTGCAGATTTAAATGGAAATGGGCTTCCTGACCTGATTGAGGCAAATTCCGATGCCCTCAACCGTTATTATCTGAACAGAACCAACAACCAGAACTCAAACCGATAACCCATGCAAACCATTAAAAAACAACGCTTTGGTATTAAGGCGTGCCTCTTGATTACCACCCTGCTGGCAGCAGTAGTAGTAAACGCCCA
Source organism: Robiginitalea sp. (assembly GCA_037387145.1). Classification (GTDB taxonomy): domain Bacteria; phylum Bacteroidota; class Bacteroidia; order Flavobacteriales; family Flavobacteriaceae; genus Robiginitalea. The sequence goes on from JARRLI010000293.1 coordinate 2,281, forward strand.
GAACCAACCACTCGAACTAACCTATCTGGGTACAGCCGGATGGAAGATCAAGGATGGAGACCTGACGGTCCTGATAGACCCCTACATTTCCAGGATCAAACTGGGGACCGGGCCGGGAATAAGCCCGGAGGATACGCGGGAAACGGTGAGCCGGTCCGACTATTTTGTTTCCGATACCGTGGGGATAGACAGCCTGATCACCAGGGCAGACTATATCCTGGTGCACCACGCACATTTTGATCACTTGTCGGACGTCCCCTATATCGCAAAAA
>JARRLI010000294.1:0-3836 GCA_037387145.1 Robiginitalea sp.
AGAAACCCTGCCCGTGGTCGGATCTGGCTCATTCAGGTCATTTGAAAAAACTTTGAACGTAAATATACCTGCAACACCCAGTTCAAAGCCATAGAACGTGTGAGTACGAAAACGAATGGCCCCACCGATGGCATTTGCGTAATAATCCTTCAGATCCCCCTGATTTGCAGTATTCATAAAAAAGTTACGAAAATGCCCTGAAACGGTTCCAAGCCCGAAAAGTTCCTTTAAGGAAGAAGGTCCCCCATGTGAATCAGTTGAATCGCGCTCCACCATACTGTGTTCCTCACGCGGCTCCGGCGAATCATTATGTTGTCCCTTAACTGCAGAACTCAGCGTAATTAGCAGAAATCCCATCAGAATGGATTTTCCCTGCCTATTCAAGTTTATCATAAAGAAGGGAATTGGTAAAGCAAAGTTACCCAAACACGGGAGGGCTATAAGTAATATTAGTTACATAAGCATGAAAAGGAAGTAACACCAGTTGGGCCCTGGTTTACGTTTTGGTTCCAATGATAGGGACTGTGTATCAGAGGCTTTCTCGCTTTGTGAGAGGCCGCGGGCAATTTATAAAGTAAGCGCTTCAAAATATTTACCTGAAATTATCCCATCGGAATTTGGTTAGTATGAATTAAAATGGTATCCTTCCCAAAATATCACTATGTTAAAAATTGAGATCAAGCCAAATGAAAGTATAGAAAGAGCCCTGAAACGCTATAAGCGGAAGCGAAAAGCTACCAAGCTTATGCAGGGTATCAGGGAAAACCAGTTCTATAGGAAAAAATCGAACGTCAGACGGGAGACGATAAAGAAAGCACGTTATAAGCAGCAGTACCTCCTGGAACAGGGCGAATTGTAGGGCCCGGAACCCCAGACCGGAAAAAGAATGAATGTAATACCGACTCCCAGGGCAGCATACCAAGCCCTGCATTACAGTGCGTTTTCCTTCGATCTCTGGCTACAGACACTGATTTGCCCAGATAACAAGCCGTGCCGGCCATCTTTATTTAGATTGTTCACAGAGGCCTTGGTGATGGCAAAGGCTTCCCTGCTAGCCCCAATATTTCCGGAGCCGTTTGATCATCGGATCTACCGTGAGTCCCTGAACAATAATTGAAAAGATTACTACGATATAGGTGATTACAAGGAATAGATCCCTGTACATATCCTGCGTCAGGCTAAGGGCCAGGGCAATGGAAATGGCTCCTCTAAGCCCGCCCCAGGTCATTACAAGGTTTGTATGGGGTATGAAATCAAGCGGTTTTTCAAAGATTCGAACCGGCAGCAACAGGGAGGTGTAACGGCATAATAGTGCGATAGGGATCATGACAATGCCAGCTGCAATATACTCCCGTTCCACTTGTCTACGTATAATTCAGTGGCCGCTGACATGGCCAGGGAGCGGGAGCGGCTTCCACCGACAAACAATCCGGCAATAACCATTGCCAGGGGCCCGGAAACATGCAGGTACTGTGCCAGGACAATCCCCCCCATTACAGCGGCCAGCGAGATAATGACCTCTACCGCATAGTCGTCGATCCGCCGCATCATCTGAAAGGTAATCCACCCCAGGCCTATTCCCAACAGAATGCCCCCGAATACTTCGTGCACGAAGAGCTTTATGACCTCCAGCAGTGAGAATTCTTCACCTGAACCGCTGGCCAGCCCAAAAATAGTCAGGAAAATAACCACACCCACCCCGTCATTGAACAGGGATTCTCCCACGATCTTGATCTCAAGTTTTTTCGGTGCGCCGATTTTTTTGAGAATCCCCAAAACCGCAATCGGGTCCGTAGGGGAGATCAGGGCCCCGAAGAGCAGGCAATAGATAAAAGGAACCTCCATACCAAACATACGAACCACATAATAACTGGCCCCTCCGATTAAGAAAGTGGAGACCAATACACCGAAAGTGGCAAAGGCCAGGATCGGCCATCGGTGAGTCTTTAGTTTTTCCAGGTCTGTATGCAGCGCTCCTGCGAAAAGTAGAAAACCCAGCATCAGATCCAGCAGTACGGTTTTGAAATCCACCTGCCTGATGATGTAGCGTTCGGCTTCAAGCAAGGAATCATCAATATAACTAAGGGCAAAGACCCCAAGAGTGAAAGCAATGCTGATGACGGTCAGCCCAATTGTGTTAGGCAGCTTAATGAACCGCACATTCCAATAACCGAAGATTGCAGCAATCAAAACCAGGATGGAAGCAATGACAAAGTAGCTCATAAAAGTCCTTAGGTTAGGCTAAGGTTGAAATGTACATCATTCCGGTATAAAATTCCAAAGAAAAGCCAGCTATATCGCCGGGAATTGATTCCCATTAAAACTTCCGGGGTGAATTTTCTGACAGGAAAGACCTGTGCCACAGGATTTTTTGCCTGTGTCGGGTATCAATTCCAATCTTAAAAGCCCCTTCAAAAACGAAGGGGCTTTTTAATAATCACTGGAAACGAAGAGGTCCAGAATTGTTAATTGGCGATCTCTTTCTTGGCGAGGTACCAGTCCACTTTCTCCAGGGTTACATCCGCCAGGCGCTCGTTCAACTCATCAAGGGACCTGGGTGGAGGCACGATCACCTTTTCACCTTTTTTCCAGTCCAGTGGCATTGCCACCTTATGTTTGTCGGACATTTGCAGGGCTTCCAGCGCGCGCAGGATCTCATCCATGTTCCTGCCCACATTCAACGGATAGTACATTATCAGACGTATTTTTTTATTCGGATCGATGAAAAATACGGCCCGTACTGCGGCTGTTTCACTTTCATTGGGCTGCAACATGCCATACAACCTGGCTACCTTCATGTCCAGATCTGCAATGATAGGGAAGTCGAAATAGACTCCTGTATTTTCCCGCACATTCTGAACCCAGCCCAGGTGGGCATGGATACTGTCAATGCTCAGCCCCATCAGTTCGGCGTTCAGGGCATCGAATTCGGCCTTGCGGGTGGCAAAACCGCTCATCTCAGTCGTACATACCGGGGTAAAGTCTGCCGGGTGTGAAAAAAGGATCACCCACTTGTCTCTGGCATATTCCGAGAACTTTATTTTTCCTTTGGTGGTCAGCGCCTCAAAGTCCGGGGCGGTATCCCCTATGCGCGGCATTGGATTGAATGTTTGTGTATCTTCCATTTTACTAAGTTTTTTTAGGTTAAATTCCTCGATCCTAAAGGTATCATGCCATGAGATGCAAGGCAGTAACAAGGGTTACATATCCTCAGAATTAAGCAGTTGATATTTACCTATGATATTGATCCAGGATATGTATATTTAAACTTTAAATCCGGACTATGAAATTTCAATGGAAAGGGGTGATGCCAGCCCTGACAACTAAGTTCAATGAGCAGGATGGATTAGACCTACCGCTTTTTAAAAAGAATCTACAGGCGCAACTGGATGCAGGCGTAAGTGGGATCATACTGGGGGGGACCCTGGGAGAGGCCAGTACCCTTGTCCCGGAAGAGAAAGAACTCCTTACCCGTAAAGCCCTCGAATGGGTTGGAGGAGAAGTCCCGGTAATCCTGAACATAGCAGAAGCCAGCACCCAAAATGCGGTAGCTGCAGCCCGAAGGGCGGAGGAAATAGGAGCGGACGGTCTGATGCTGTTGCCCCCCATGCGGTATAAGCCTACCGAAAAAGAGGCACAGACATATCTCAGATCAGTAGCGGATAGTACAGGACTTCCAATTATGATCTACAACAATCCGGTGGATTACGGGACCGAGGTAACCTTGCCTATGTTTGAGGAATTGCTGAAGAGTTGTCCGAATATTCAGGCCGTCAAGGAATCGACCCGGGATATTTCGAATGTTACCCGTATTAGAAATAGCTTTGGCGACCGGT
>JARRLI010000295.1:0-2541 GCA_037387145.1 Robiginitalea sp.
TTGAAAAAAGACCAGGTGCTTATGAAAGTCTCTTCCCTTGACTTTTCTTTTATGGTGGAGGAGAATATCAGCGAGCTCTTCAGGCTTCTTCATGACTATAAAATGAAGGTGGACCTGATCCAGAATTCCGCAATCAGCTTTTCAGTCTGTTTTGACAATCGATTTGGTCGCCTTCCAGAACTGTTGCAACAGCTTAAGGGACGGTACCATGTTGTATATGAGGAAGGGGTTTCCCTATATACGATCCGGCATTTCAATACAGGAGCTATTAAATCCTTACAGAAGGGGCGGGATGTGCTGTTGGAACAGCGAAGTAAAGAAACCGTGCAGCTCGTTGTTAAATAAGCCATGCCGCACCGTCATTTTTTTATCTTTACCGTCGCAACCTTCTTGAACCATGAGCTTAGTCAGTGCAAAGGAAGTGGCCCAGGCCATACAACTCGACCGTTATGGCCCGATGGGAACACTCATCGGATGGGGACTTATGCACATTACGCGACTGACCAGCATCAACAAGGTTTACGATAAATACCGGAACCTGCCTGGTCCTGAGTTTCTGGAGGCGGTATTGGGGCATTATGAAATCCAATTTGAAATACCCGAAGAAGACTACAGGCGACTCCCTAAAGATGGTCCTTATATCACTATCAGTAATCACCCCCTGGGCGGTATTGACGGGGTCCTTTTGTTGAAATTGCTGATAAAGCATCGTCCGGACTACAAGATCATTGCAAATTTCCTCCTGCAGCGGATCGAGCCGCTGAAACCCTATATTCTTCCTGTTAACCCATTCGAAGGTCACAAGGATGCCAGTAGTTCCATTCTGGGATTTAAAAATGCAATGAAACACTTGCAGGAAGGGCACCCCCTGGGTGTTTTCCCAGCCGGGGAGGTTTCCACCTATAGAGACGGAAAGCTGATCGTCGACAAACCCTGGGAAGAGGCTGCCCTCAAGCTCATTCGGAAGGCGAATGTCCCGGTCGTACCTATTTACTTTCATGCGCGGAACAGCCATTTGTTCTACCGTCTTTCAGGATTCCACGATATTTTCCGAACCGCCAAGTTGCCATCCGAAATATCTACCCAACGAAACAGGAGCATTAAGGTGCGGATCGGCCAGCCAATCCCGGTGGAGGTGCAGGCAGCTCAGGGAACCCTGGAGGAATTCACGGAGTTACTGCGCAAGAAGACGTACATCCTCGCCAATCCATACCAGAAGGAACGCCTGATCGATCAAATCCCCTCTACCATCAAGATTCCCAAGGCCCCCAGACGCATTGCTTCTGCCGTAAGGACAGAGGTCATCCAGGGAGAAATTCAAAAATTGAGAGAGAAGGATTGCAGATTGCTTCAAAGTAAGAATTACGAGGTTTTCCTAGCTCAGAAAAAAGACATGCCTTTCATTCTTCAGGAAATTGGAAGGCAGCGTGAAATGACCTTCAGGGCCATAGGGGAGGGGACCAATAAATCACTGGACCTGGATCGTTTCGATGATTATTATCACCATCTTTTCCTTTGGGATGACACCGAAAAGCAAATTGTCGGCGCTTATCGCATGGGGCTGGGGTCAGCCATTTTTGAAAAATACGGCATCGATGGGTTTTACCTTCAGGAACTCTTTCGGCTGGAGCCAGAATTGTATTCTATGATGCGGCGTTCCATAGAAATGGGCCGGGCGTATATCGTTGCCAATTACCAGCAAAAACCTATGCCACTATTCCTTTTGTGGAAGGGGATCGTACATACGACCTTGCGCCACCCGGAACATAAATACCTCATCGGTGGTGTTAGCATCAGCAACCAGTTCAGTAATTTTTCCAAATCGCTGATGATTGAATTCATGAAATCCAATTACTGGGATCCGTATGTGGCCCAATACATACAGCCTAAGAAAGAGTTTAAAGTGAAGCTAAAGGATGCCGATAAGGAGTTTATTTTTGATGAAACCAAAGCTGACCTTAACAAATTCGACCGCCTTATCGATGAGGTGGAACCTGGCAGTCTCCGTTTACCTGTACTAATCAAGAAGTATATCAAACAAAATGCACGGGTTGTGGCTTTTAACGTGGACCCGCTTTTTAATAATGCAGTGGATGGGCTAATGTACATTAAGATCTCCGATCTGCCCGAAAGCACAGTAAAGCCTGTAATGGAGGAGTTCCAGGCTGAACTTGAACGAAAAATGACTGAAGGTAACGCCTCTCCCTAAGGCAGGAGTTCTGCCTGTATGAAGTTCCGGCAGAATTCTTTGATGGCATTCCTTGTTTCCAGAAATGCGATGTGCCGTTCTTGTTCCGTTCCATCAACCTTGGAAGGATCACTGAAATTTTGATGGATCCTTTTGGCGTTTGGGGCTGGTATAAAAGGGCAATTTTCATGCGCGTGATCACAAACGGTAATTATGTAATCCCATGCTATCCCGGCGTATTCCGATACATGGTTAGATGTATGGGAAGCGATATCCACACTGTCTTCCTGCATTATGCGAACAGCGTCCTGGTTCAGGCCGTGGGTCTCGATGCCTGCGCTGTAAATCTCAGC
>JARRLI010000296.1:0-2522 GCA_037387145.1 Robiginitalea sp.
ACTTATGGGATGTATGAAGGTGGAGTACCGCCTGGCCATTCTGGGAGCCCTGGCTTTTGGATTTTCCACATATCTTATTGTTATTCTGGGGGTAGGACACAATGCCAAGGCACATGCCATAGGATATTTACCCATGGTATTAGGGGGTATTATTTTGACCTTCAGAGGGAAATACCTTTGGGGTTTCCTGCTAACCGCACTGGCTGTGGCCCTGGAAATCCAGGCGAACCACTTTCAGATGACCTATTATTTCCTGTTCCTTGTGCTTCCTCTCGGGGTTGCTTATTTCTATGACTTTCTGCGAAAACAGCGGCTCAGGCACTTCTTTACTTCCATAGGGCTGCTGATACCTGCGGCTGTTCTGGGAATCGCCGTAAATGCAACTTCACTGATGGCAACCCGGCAATACGCCCAGTGGAGCACGCGCGGACCTTCTGTCCTTACCATAAATCCCGATGGAAGTCCGAAAGAACAACTGGACGGGTTGGACCGGGAATATATTACCCAATACAGTTACGGTATAGCTGAATCACTCAATTTACTGGTGCCGAGGCTCTTTGGAGGGGGATCTGTCGAGGCATTGGGGGAAGATTCCAGGACATTCAAATATTTGATCGACCAGGGGGTGCCCAGGTCACAGGCCCTGGATTTTAGCAATAATCTCCAACTATACTGGGGTGATCAGCCCATTGTAGCTGCACCACCCTATATCGGGGCCGTAATTTTGTTCTTGTTCCTCCTTGGGATGCTCCTGGTGAGGGGGCGTGCCAAGTGGTGGTTATTCGGGGCTTCTGTATTGGCACTGCTACTTTCCTGGGGCAAGAATTTCCCGTTGCTTACCGATCTTATGATCGAGCACTTTCCCCTCTATAACAAATTCCGGGCAGTTTCCTCCGTTCAGGTAATCCTTGAACTTTGCGTTCCGATCCTGGCTGTGCTTGCCATACAAAAGTGGGGTTCTGTGGACACTGCGGATAAGGACAGACGCAAGGCCCTCATTTACAGTTTCCTGGGTATGTTGGGACTGGGGGTTATGCTGCTCCTGTTAAAATCTGCATTTGATTTTACGGCCGGAAATGACGAAATACTAAAGCGCTATTTTGGGGAAGACCTGGTTGATCTTATCCGAAGCGACAGGGAACAGGTTTATATAAAGGATACCCTGCGGACCATGATCTTCATCGTGCTCACTGCTCTGCTGCTGTGGCTGAACCTCAAGGATCGGCTTGCAATTCGCTGGATGCTATTGGGCGTTGGGGTACTGGTTGTAACCGACCTGGTAGGGGTGGACCGCCGTTATGTCAACAAGGATGATTTTGTTTCCCGCAGACGACTGGACAATAGTTTTGCCATGTCTCAGGCAGATCAACAGATCCTAAAGGATACCAGTATTTACAGGGTCCTGAATCAGAATGAAGGTTTGAACGGTGCCCGGACCTCTTACTTTCACCACTCCCTGGGGGGATATCATGCCGCCAAGCCCCGTCGCTTGCAGGATTTGTTCGAGTTCCATGTCTACAAGAACAACAGAGGGGTGCTGAACATGCTGAATACGAAGTACGTAATCCAGTCTGATGCCGAAAACACTCCCCGGGCATCATTGAATCCCGAAGCCCTCGGTAATGCCTGGTTCGTAGAAGACTTGCTAACCGTAGGCAGTGCCGACCAGGCTATCAAGGCCCTGGACACCCTTCAGCCAGCCCGGGAAGCAATTGTAAATACCAATGACTTTCCTGAAATTTCATCGGGCCGTTTTGCCGTAGATTCCACGGCTCGCATAGAGCTTCAAAAATACATGCCAAATGAATTGGTGTACCGTACTGTAAATTCAAACAACGGACTCGCAATTTTTTCTGAAATGTATTATCCCCAGGGATGGAAGGCTTATGTGGATGGAAAGCCAAGCTCCCACTTCCGCGTAAATTACGCCCTGAGGGGAATGCTTATCCCCGCCGGAGACCATACGGTTATCTTCAGGTTTGAGGCGGATGTAGTACAGGACGGAAGCCAAATCAGCCTGGGGGCTACCATATTACTGGCATTCCTGTTTATAGGAGGCACTGGAATAGTATTGTTAAGGCGTAAAAGGGAGCAGAGCTGAACCTTGGATATACAAAAAGCACTTATAGTAACCTATTACTGGCCTCCCGCCGGTGGCCCGGGGGTACAGCGCTGGCTTTATTTTGCCTCTTATTTCCCAGAATTCGGAATTGAACCTGTGATCTATGCGCCAGAAAATCCCCGGTACCCTATCACGGATCCAGGATTGGAAGATCAGGTGCCATCGGATCTGAGAATCTATAAAAAAGAAATATGGGAGCCGTATCAGCTGGCCGGATGGATCAGCCCTCGCAAGACCAGGAGGATAAGCGCTGGTATCATAAACAGAGCGCGCCCTTCTGCAATAGAGCGTTTATTGTTGTGGATTCGGGGCAACTTTTTTATTCCCGATGCCCGGAAGTATTGGATAGCCCCCTCGGTTAAATTCCTGTCCGGGATCCTGGAGCGAGAAGGAATCAATA
>JARRLI010000297.1:0-2517 GCA_037387145.1 Robiginitalea sp.
CCGAAAAATATGTCCCGCACAACCGGACGTATTACGCAGCGGTTATCAAAGAGATAAAGTCAAGACTTTAAGTCGTTTACAAATGCTTCCCATTGATCGAGGAAATAAGGTTTCTGGGATCCGGTCTTCATATCCTTAGCCACAAACTCCCCTTTCTGAAGCTCCTCCTCCCCTATAAGGATCACACAGGGAACCTCCCGTTTATCAGCATATTTGAACTGTTTGGAAATCTTGGCATTATTAGGATACAGGTCTGCTCGTATGCCCTTGCTCCGAAGGTTCAGGACCAGTTTTAAGGCTTGTCGGGCTTCTTCGGTTCCGAAATTCAGGCAGAATACCTCTAGAGGCTGGTCCAGGACAGTTGGAAATAAATCCAGTTGCTCCATGACCATATAGATACGGTCCAGGCCGAAGGATATCCCTATCCCGCTTACATCCTTGAGGCCGAAAATACCCGTGAGATCATCATAGCGACCTCCGCCACCAATAGACCCCATCGATACCCCAGCCGGTGCAGCTACCTCAAAAATAGCACCTGTGTAGTAATTTAAACCGCGGGCCAGCGTCACATCCAGCTCACAACGAGCACTTCTCAGGCCAAGGAGGGTTGTTTCCTCAAGAATGCTCTCCAGTTCAGAGACTCCCTGCATTCCCACGGCGGAGTCAGCCAATAATGATCGGAGGGCAGATATCTGATCGGACGTATTCCCATGCATTTCGAACAAGGGAGCTGCCTTCTTGATAGCTGTATCCGATATCCCCTTTTCCCGCATTTCAAGCTCCACTTTTTCCCGACCTATTTTGTCCAGCTTATCCAGGGCTACGGTGAAATCCGTCAGGTGATCCCCGGCACCAATTACCTCGGCGATCCCGGACAACACCCTGCGATGGTTGATCTTGAGGGTTACTCCTTCCATCCCAAGGTCGTGGAAAACGCGGTCGTAGAGCTGTATAAATTCCAGCTCCTGCACCAGTCCCGTTGTGCCCACCACATCGGCATCACATTGATAAAACTCTCGGAAGCGACCCCGTTGCGGGCGGTCAGCACGCCAAACAGATTGGACCTGGTATCTTTTAAAAGGGAAGACCAAATCGTTCTGGTGCATCACCACATACCTTGCAAATGGTACGGTAAGGTCATAACGCAGCGCTTTTTCACTTATCTGGGGTGTGAGCCCCTGAACATCCTTTTGCTCATAAAATTCATCAGATACTTTGTTAAGGAAATCACCGGAATTCAATATTTTGAAGATCAGCCGGTCCCCTTCCTCGCCATACTTCCCCATCAGGGTGTCGTAGTTCTCCATGGCCGGGGTTTCAATAGGCTGAAATCCAAAAAGTTCGAATTGCCTGCGTATGGTTTGAATAATAAAGTTACGCCTGCCAACCTCAGCCGGGCTGAAATCACGCATGCCTTTTGGAATGGATGGTTTTTGTGCCATGAATCAAATACGTTCTACAAATATAGGAGATTGGGATGGTCCTTCTCAGCTGCAACTATATTTCGATAATTTCTTCAAACCAATGGTAAAGGTCCCCTTTCGTTATTACGGCTCCCTGTTCAATGAGATGGAATTTATCTAGGTTGGGGTCCTTCGTATAGGCTTTGGAGGCCGTAAGGTACTCCACAAAGTCTGACTGCCAATTCCTTTTGAACCAGGCGAACCCCTCCGGGGATTGCAGATCTACCTCTGGATTGTACAATCTTACCGAAATCAATTTCATCTCCTTTTCGGGACAGTAAAAAAGATGCATGTGCTGGGAACTGATATTTTCAAGATAGTTTACTCTGGTTAGTACCCCCTCCCAGATCAGGTCGCTGAAGACATCGAGTTCCTGTTCGGCCGTTTCGGGTTTATTTTCCTTTATTTCAGTCCATTCCTCAGCTGTAATAGACTGGGTAGCAAGAAAATTGATGAATTCCGGGTGTAATTCCTCGAACTGTTCACGCGTAAGCCTGCGGTATTTCATATAACTCCATTAAAAATCCGCCTGTACTTCAAGCGGATATTGTTTTATTTCATTTCCGGGGAGTGCAAAAGTACGACCTGTCCGGCATGCATCAAAACATTCACTGGGGGCCCAAGCCTATATAACCAGCTTGGCCAGCTTGTATTTGCTTTTATATGGCTTGATGGATTTTTTAACCTTCTTCTTATACTTTTTCATGGCATCCTTTCCAAGGAGGGATTCCATAACCTCCCCACGGTCACTTACCATATCATTGATCTTGATCATCTTGCTGGTGTCCGTTCCGGGTCCTCCGGCTATATCAATGACCTTGTCCAAAAAGGTGTTGTTGCGTTCCATTAATTCCATGCGCTGGTCGTCATTGAGGCCAAGGTCTGCCCCGGGGTCAAACGCTGTAAGCATGTCCTTTTTGAAATCTGGCTGAGGAAGTCCAATTTTCTGAGCTTCTCCGCTAAGTGCGGCCCCAAGGAACAAAATCAAAAATATAGAAACCGTGAGTGCCTTCATAGATGTTGAGATTGAATTAATATGTGCTCTTTCAAGATA
>JARRLI010000298.1:0-3542 GCA_037387145.1 Robiginitalea sp.
AACTAGGGTAAAGATAGAGGTCAGCCGGCATCATTTTATATGACTTGTGTCAGAAACCCTGCTACTCCACCCCATCTCTTTTAACAGGTGGAAGGTCTTTGATATGAACATCCCGCTGTGGATAGGGGATTTCAATACCGGCCTCCTTCAACATATTGTATATGGTTATAGATACATCGCTCTTGGCCCGTAAGCCGACTTCGAAGGGTACCCAGAAAAGGAGTCTGAAATCAAGAGAACTCTCCCCGAAGCCTGTAAAAAGAGCCAGGGGTTCGCGATCCTTGATCACATAATCAAACTTCAGGGCGCATTCCCCCAGGATTCGCAATACTTCGTTCGGGTCTGCTTTGTAGGTTGTCCCCACGAGGATTTCGATCCGCTTGATGCTGTCTGAGAGCGTCCAGTTGATCAGGTCATTGGAGACCAGGTTCATGTTGGGCACTATTACCTCAGCCCCGTCATAGGTGCTTATGCTGGAGGCCCGCACCCCTATTTTTGTAACCTTCCCGAACAAGTTGTTCACCTCTACAGTATCCCCGGGCAGGATTGGTCTTTCGAAAACAAGTATGAGCCCCGAAACGAAATTGGCAACTACGGTTTGCAATCCGAATCCGATCCCGAGCCCAAGGGCCCCGGCCATCAGATTAAATTCGCTCAGGTCTATATTCAGGTAGGACAGGGCCAGAATTACGCCGAAGAAAAGAATGGAATAACGCAATACCAGGGAAATAGCTGATGGGATCCCCTCGGGAAGTTTGAAGAAATGCAGCAGGCCATACTCATCGCTGATCAGGAAAGTAATAATGCGCGATAGGACGTAGGAAAGTATAAGGATCAGCAGGAACATGAAAATAGACCCCAGGGTAAAAGTGAGATTGCCCACAACATATGGCTCGGTCATTATACTGCTTATGAAATCCGTCACGTTGCGCAGCTCGTTAATTATATTTAGGAAGCCAATCACGAATAAAAAGATAACTGCAAACCGCAGGAATTGCTCTGTCCGTTTTTTAAGGAACGCAAGTTGGTCGAGGTTTGAATTTTCTGACCTGTGAAAGCGTTGTTCCAGCCAACTGATAAAAATACTTTTGAAGACCACTAAAAGGCCATATGCAATTATAGCGGCAATACCAGATTGAGTACCGACCTTTACCGACAGGTCCGCAAGGTTGGTGTATCCCAGTGTAAAGTAAAAAATGAAACCCGCAATAAGAATAGCTTCTGCAAGTAAATAGATCCGGTAATTAGTAGAATCAAACCACACATAAGTCTTGATCGTGTCCAGAAGCAAAAAAAGAATGGAAGCATAGATAAGCCACCGGTAGCGTTTTGGTATTTTGTAGATTATTAAAATGATGCCCAGGACAAGCAGGATAAATATCAATATATCCCCAAGGAAACGAGTACCTGAAAGCAACTGTAGCCTGCCCACAAAAATCAGTAGGTAGATAACCACAACTATAGGGAACTTAAATAAAAGGTAAGATTCAGATGCCTTGCTGGTTGCTGCTTCAGGTCCGAAGGTTTTCATAAGCTGTCTTCGGAGATACATAATGAATGCACCCAGCCCTAATCCCAGTACCAGGAGAAAATACAGTTTATCCTTATGGGTCTGGAACAATTCAGAGATGCGCGAACTCGGGTCAGTAAAAGTTGCTGGCCTCGATTCTCTTTCTGACTTGGCCACATCCTCAACGGAAGAGACCTGCCAGAAGGGAGGATGTCTTTGGTAAAAGATATCATAGGTTTCAGAATCCCTCTTGTCGTAGAGTGCCTGCACCATCTCTAACGCCGTTTGACGCAGTCGGTTGATTCGTGACTGTAAGCGGAGATAGGTATAGTTATAGTCCTTGGTTTGTTTTTCTACTGCATTCAGACTGTTGATCGCACTGCCAATATTGCTGAGTAGTTCACCCGGGACTTCCTGCTGTTTAGCCCGCTCATAGGTGAGATCCCATACTTCTGATTCTGATTCGAAACTTTCCAGAAGACGCAGGTTCCGTTCCACATAGGCTGAGATCTCCGTTTCCCAACCGCCGAGTTGAATGCGGTATTCATCCCAGCGCTTAATATAGTTATTGATCTTTTGCTGATTTGGGTTAGAGACCATAAATTCTCGCCCTTCTGTTTCCTCGTCTTCAATAAGATCTTTATAAATGGAATACAGGGAATCGATTCGCTTAAGCCGGTTACTGGGTGTGATCTTTCTGATATTTTGGTCGATCAGGGCCCTGAGATCTTCCATCTCCGTTACCAGCCGGTTTACTGAAATCGGCTGGGGTTTTTGAATAGATATGGAATCCTGCGAGGATGCACCTTCTTCCTGAAAGCAGAAGGACATCAGGGGCAGTAAAAGAAACAAGGAAAGCGTGAAAATTAAGCGGTGGTTAGTAGTCTGCATCATACCCTTACGAATTTAATCAAGGTGGCAGCGCAGCAGTAATAAACGGGGGTTTCAGATTTGGTTAGCACTACCAGCACCTAAATGTACTACAATATTTTGAAGCTGCCGGGTAAAAAGGAATCACTCAGAGGAGGCAGTCCACAGCCCATAAAAGGGGAATGATCAATTGAAATCTGTCTCTACTACCTTTCGTATTCCCTCTTCATACGGAGTCGGTTTTATGTTGAAATGCCGCTCGAATTTTGAACTATCAAAGACATAATCCCTATCGTATTGGTACATCATTTCGGAGCTTTCCTTCATGATTGAAGAGAAGAGCCCCAGAAAACCGACCAATCGTTTTCCGGCCGTCCGATAACCTGGTTTTGCATTCAGTGCTTCCGCTATGTGCTCTACCCATTCCTTACCCGTATACGGATTGGGGGCCGTCGGAAGGTGCCATACTTCACCGTAGGCTTCAGGACTGTTGCCCAAGAGGGCGGTGGCCTTTGCCGCATCCGGGGTGAAGGTGTAGGAGTGTTTTTTGTCGGCCCTACCCAACCAGTTTGCCTTTTTTCGCTGGCTTAGCGGTTTAAAAACCGTTTCAGTAAGGATGCTGTTGCCTTCAATGGACGGGCCATAGAAATCAGCACATCTGGCTATTAGGGCCTTGAGGGAACCGTTCTTGACATGGTCCATCAGCATGCATGCAATGGATTCCCGTACTTGACCTTTTCGGCTACATGGGTTGACCGCATGGGTCTCCAGCATGGGGTCCAGGGATGTGGGGTCATACATATATACATTGTCAAAGAAGACCAGGGAAGTGTTGTGCTGCACACAGGCACTGATCACATTTTCCATGATTACTGGCCAAATGGCACGCCAGATCTTATTTTTATATGGAAGCCCAGCGGTAAGGTAGGCAACATCGGAGCCTTCCACGGCCTTTTCGGTTTCGGCCGCATTGGTAAGGTCAGCGGGGAACAGCTGATCGGATGCATGAAGCCGTTGGGGGTTCCTGCTCACCAGTCTTACCTGGTCCGTATACTGCCTCAGTTCCCCGGCCAGCAATGACCCAATGGCGCCACCGGCTCCCAAGATCGTTTGCATGGTTCTTTGTTTTACAGGGAAAATACTAATTAAACAAAAGCGCATC
>JARRLI010000298.1:3563-4174 GCA_037387145.1 Robiginitalea sp.
CTTTATATTTTTGTTGAGCCAGTTTTTCGATAAGGTCAGGTACTTTTTCAAATACGGCTGCCAGACCCGTGTTCTTTCCGGCCGGAAGGAACGAGATATGTTCCTCCTTGGTAACCAGGAACCCAATAGGTTCGATCCCTATACCTGCGCCTGCGCCGGCACCCTGGCCCTTGCCTTTCTTTATTTCAGTCCCTTCTCTGCCTCCTGAACCAAAGCCCATGCCCACTTTTATAACCGGGACACATTTAAACTCACCCAGATCAAAGGGTTCGCCCACAACGGTCTCCGTGTTGGCCTCGGATTTCATAAAATCTGTGATCTTCCCTAGTAATTCTTCAAAATGTAAATCCATGATATTGTTTTTAAGTAGTTATAATTGCTTTCAAGAGGTTTATCGGTCTGTTCGTTATTTGCAGGAGCAGGTGGTTCCGGTTGATGAAATTCAGTCTGATGCTTCCTGCATGGCGTTCCAGATGGAAAAACAACGGATACAGTTTGGCATTGAGGACCGGATCCCCTGTGTCGATTTCCATGCGGAATCGCCGGACTTTGAATGACCGCATGAGGCGATTTACCTGGCTGATGCTGAATTTCCGACCCCTGTCCGACTT
>JARRLI010000299.1:0-2474 GCA_037387145.1 Robiginitalea sp.
CTGCGGTGCCATTGTCGATATCTTCGAAAACCACAATTATGTGGAAACCGGCGAAGAAGCCGCTGCGCTTGCAGTAAAGGCAGGCTGCGAACTGAACTGCGGACCCGTATACCTTGATGCCCTTCTGAATGCCTGTGAACAGGGGCTTATAAGTGAGGAGGAAATCACTACAGCTGTGGAACGTATATTCCTTGGACGCTTTAAACTGGGAATGTTCGCAGAACCCGGGGAGGTACCCTATAGTACCATAGGTGCGGAGGTGATAGAAAGCGAGGAACACCGTGATCTGGCGTTGAAAGCTGCCCGGGAAGCCATTATTCTGCTCAAGAACAAAGACAATACCCTTCCCCTTTCGAGCAGTGATATGACGTCCATTGCGGTGATCGGCCCAAATGCCAACAAATGCAGGCTGGGTTCCTACAGCGGCATTCCTACCCGGACGATCTCGGTACTGGAGGGCATTAAGGAGAAAGTGGGAGACCAGGTCCAGGTCTTCCATGAAAAAGGATGCAACATCACCTTCAAGGACAAGATCAATTTCAGTCCGGAGGAATGGATCGATCCGGAAGAGGGAAAGGATGAGGTTACGCAGGAGCAGATCTATGCGACTGCCCTAGAGGAAATTGAGTTCAAGATGCTCTACGATGATTATCTGGACAATACCAAAGAGCCGGATGAAGTCCTGATGGCACGGGCTGTGGAACTGGCGAAAAAGGTGGACCAGGTGGTCCTGGTCATGGGCACCAGCCGCTTCGTTTCCAATGAAGAGGCTGATGCAGAAGACCTTAATTGGCCTGGCATGCAAGGTGAACTTATAAAGAAAGTATTTGAAGCAAATCCCAATGTAGTGCTGGTTACCCTGAAAGGATTTCAGATCAAACTCAACTGGGAGGAAAAAAACCTTCCGGCCATTGTCGAGGCATGGTATACCGGCCAGGAACAGGGACATGCCATTGCGGATGTACTGTTCGGAGATTACAATCCGGGTGGGAAACTTCCCGTGACATACTACCGATCCGAGGATGACCTGCCCCCTATCGGGGATTATGATATTACCAAGGGAAGAACTTACTGGTTCTTTGAGAAAGAAGTGCTCTATCCCTTCGGGTACGGACTTAGCTACACTACTTTCGAGTTCTCTAATCTTTCGGTGGACAAAAAGGAAGTAATGAAAGACGAGGATATGGATATCACGGTCACCGTAGATGTGAGTAATACGGGCAAGGTGGACGGAGACGAGGTGGTCCAGCTCTACATTAAGGATCTGGAATCCTCCGTCATCCAACCCAAGAAAGAACTGAGAGGATTTCAGCGGGTAAGCCTGGCAGCCGGGGAAACGAAAACGGTCAGTATCCCGTTGTCTTACAAGGATTTCAACTATTGGAACGAGAATACGGGAGACTTCGAAATAGAACCGGGTGCCTTTGAGATACAGGTGGGTGCCTCCTCATTGGATATCCGCCTCAGAGAAACCTTAACTGTATTGTAAAAGCCCGGGCTCGGGCTACTTCAGAGCGGAGAAAGTTCAAACTCCACGGCTTCCCGGGCGTGCATCCTGATCCACAATACCAGGTCACTTCCGGTGGGGGTATTCTCGTATCCCACCCGGAAGTCAGTTCCTGGCTCCATAGGTTTTCCATCCACTTTCAGCTCAAAGCCTTCCCGGTCCCAGTCCTTTATAATGAAGGCGGGATTGATAATATTCGTGGGACCATCCTCAGGTTCATCCAGGATCCACTCCAGGCTGACCGGCCCCCTGCCCTTTCGCGGCACTATGTATGCCTTCTGGGCAGGATCGTAAGTGTAGACTCCGTATTCATCTTCAAGTCCCTTCATACGCAAAGGCGGATCCGTGATCCAAGACCAGGCCAGAGAAACCAGTTCGTCATGAGGATCCGGATTGTTGGTCATCCCGCTTAAATAGATCTGCTCAAGCACCTTGTCGGAACGCCTGTAATGCCAGTAATTGATAATGTGCCCGAAGGCCGTTGCATAGCCCTCATCGGGAGGATTTCCCCAGGTCTGAAACACAAAGGGCAGATCGTCTTCAGGCATGTAGGGCTGCATCCTGACACCGTAGGGCATGGCGATGATGAAGGGTTTGTACTCAGATTTCAGGTTAAAGAGTACCACGTTGGCATCCCTGAATTCCCCGTAGTCTTCGGGGTAGGGATCGAAGGTAATGTTGGTACTGATCCCCTCCTCGATCAATTCTTCCGAATGCCCTCCGAACATCTTGATAAGGGTCAGCGCATCGATCTCGATATCATCGGTGGGAACATGTCCCTTCTGACCAATGACCACCGACTCCATGAATTCGTGCACTGTGGAAGGCGGTTCACGGTCGAAGCCGAAGGGCCTGCTCACCGGGGCAAGTCCGGTATAGATCCTCATGTGTCGGATGTTGGTCCCGTCGGGGTATATATAATGCCACTCGTCGGTCCAGTCTCCCTTCCCGTAGGGCGAACCGCTGG
>JARRLI010000299.1:2505-3379 GCA_037387145.1 Robiginitalea sp.
TTATTGTTCAGAGCATAGCGGACCCGCACTACGATGCGGGCATCGGACTGGTGCTCGATCCATGCCCTCACGTATCGGCCCTCGTCGTCCATTCCCGGTTCGAAGGATGCCAGTCCCCCTGTCCCGTCAAAATCGCGCGGATCATAGGTTTCGGCAGCCAGGTTGGCAAACTTGATGTTATTTTCCGTAACCATGCAGTAGGTCCAGGGAAGGTCAAAGGACATGGTCGTAGGCAGAAGGTCGAAGTTGACCCTTACCGCACCCAACTCTTCCGGCTTCTGCTTCAGAGGAAAGGTTGGACCGATGGCTTCAAATTTCCGGGCCTGGGCATTCACCCCTGAAACGATTAGGGACAATACTAGGAATATCAGGAGTTTTCTGGCTTGCTTTTTCATGTCTTCAGGTTAATTCAGATTCCAAATTACGAAATTATTGTTTCTTTCTTAAATTTAAAAAGTTTAAAATTAGTTCTATCTTTGTAAAGATCTCATCGTGCTCACTCAAAAAGCGTTATACGTGGAATTGCGATCCCTTTTTGCGGTTTTGTGCATTCACTTGCTTCTAATTAGATGTGGGGAGGCAAGTGTAGCCTATGGGATGGGAGATGACCTGCTCAATCTTTACCCAACCCACTCACAGGTGGTGCTGAATGAGTTCATGTCTTCCAATAACTCGACCCTTTCCGACGAAGACGGTGATTACAGTGATTGGATTGAGCTATTTAATGCCGGTGCAGCTGTGGATCTTGCTGGGTACAAATTATCAGATGATGCATCCGCCCTCGACAAATGGACCTTCCCGAACCTTGAGCTGGACAGTGGGGAACACCTTCTACTTTTCGCCTCCGGAAAGGACAGACTGGAATATGGTGGAG
>JARRLI010000300.1:0-3268 GCA_037387145.1 Robiginitalea sp.
AAGCTGAGAGCTGCTTTTTGAACTAACAAGGCTCCTTTGTAAGACTCCTGGATTTATCCAAAGAATTAAGTAGCTTTAGCTGCTTAATTTAAAACGCCACATGCGCAGATTACTTATTTTCCTAGTACTTTTTTCATGGCTGTCTGCAAAAGCTCAGGAGGAAGCTGTTTTCAAAGCCCAACTCCGGCATGCCATCGATGAACTTGTGGATTTTGTAGCCATCCCCAACGATGCCCTGAACCCTTCGGATATCAATCTCAATATTAGGTGGCTTTCGGAAAAATTCAGCCAGCGGGGCTTTAACACCTCCATATTGCCTACAGAAGGAATGCCATTATTTTTTGCCGCCCTGCCCATGAAATCCGAAAGGCCCACCCTGCTTTTCTATATGCATTTTGACGGACAGTCCGTAGATCCTTCCAAGTGGGATCAGCCGGACCCATACAGGACTGTTCTCAGAGTACCCCAGGAGGACGGGTGGAGGGATGCCGATTTTTCCGAATTGAATGATGACATTCCATACGACTGGCGCCTGTATGGCCGCTCCACCTCAGACGACAAAGGCCCCATTGTGATGCTCCTCAATTCCCTGGACCTGATCCAAAAAAGCGGAACAGAACTGCCTTATAATGTGAAGGTCATCCTGGACGGGGAAGAGGAAAAAAGCAGCAAGCCGCTGCCCAAAGCGGTGGAAACCTACAGGGAATTGCTGGAAGCGGACTATCTGATCATTTCGGATGGGCCTGTACATGTATCCGGAAAGCCAACCTTGACTTATGGCTGCCGGGGGATCACTTCCCTCACCCTGACCACTTATGGCCCTGTGCGTCCGCAGCACAGCGGGCACTATGGGAACTATTCGCCAAACCCCGGGGTCCGTCTGGCGGAGATCCTGGCAAGCATGAAACGATCCCGATGAAATCCACTCCCTTCTGCAGATCAGGACTCCTGAAAAAGTAGGGGCCAACTACCAGGAGGCCCTGCAATACCCGTCCCTGAATGTACGAGGACTATCAGCGGGATGGGTGGGGGACCAGGTGCGGACTATCGTCCCGTCCACAGCCACAGCAGAGCTAGACATAAGGCTGGTTCCCGAAACGGACGGCAACCGGATGAAATCACTGGTGAAAAAGCATCTGGAAAGCCTGGGATATCGAATCACTGATACGGTCCCGACCGCTGCCATGCGGGCCGAGTATGACAAATGGATTACCGTAAGGGAGGGAAGCGTAACCGATGCCTTTAGAACCCCCCTGGACAATCCATATGGGATCCACCTGAAAAACACCCTTGAAGAAACCTTTGGGGAACCCGTGGTACAGATCCGGATCATGGGGGGCACCGTTCCCATAGCACCCTTTATCAACGCCCTGGACCTGCCAGCCTTCCTGCTTCCCCTGGTAAATCCGGACAACAACCAGCACAGCCCGAACGAAAACCTGAAGCTGGGCCAGATGGCCTATGGAATTAAAGCGCTGCAGGCAGTACTCACCACTACCTTTGCAGATTAAGGTACACTAACCCCATCAGGCCGAATTGCGGCTGGCATTGATATTGCCGTAAAGGGACCGGGTCACGATCTTTTCGTAAAGAGGGAGTTTACTGCCTTTGTGTCCGATCTTCTGGAGGGCGTATTGCTGGATGATCAGCAATGGCAGTACAATGCGCTCGCGAATTCTGATGGATTCCTTGGAAACAAGTTCATCCTCCATCAGTTCATCATACCCCGATATTTCCAGCAGGAGTTGTTTGGACAGTTGGTACTCCTCATGGAGCATATTCCAGAACTCCCCGAATTCAGGGTCTTCTTCCATATAGCGGGTCAGCTCGAAGTAAGATTTAGTGAGCGACATCATGCTGTTCAGCATCAGGGCCTTAAAAAAAGCCACCTCACTGAACAAGGCCTGTAAATCGGCCATACGCCCTTCTTCCTTCAGGGTATTGAGGGCTGTCCCGATGCCGTAATAACCCGGGACGTTTTGTTTGAGCTGACTCCAGGATCCCACGAAAGAGATCGCCCGCAGGTCTGAAAGCTCCAGCTTCTCCTTGTTCCCCCGTTTGCCAGGGCGGCTCCCGATATTGGCGTTCTTGTAATATTTCAAGGTACTTCGCTGCTCCAGATAGGGAATAAACCTTTGATGGTTCTTAAGCTCGGTATATTTGGAATAGCTGATCTCTGAAAGTGTTTCCAATAGCTCCCGTTGTGCAGGTTTGATGACATTTTCCTTCCCGTAGATCGCATTGGAAAGACCTGCGGTCAGCAATTGTTCGCTGTTGTGAATGAACTGCTCCCGGGTCCCAAAGGTGCTGGTAATCGTCTGCCCCTGAACCGTAAGCTGTATTTCGTGATTGGCAATGGCCCCGGTCTGGGCTGCATAAAAGCGGTGGGTTTTCCCCCCACCCCGGGCGGGAGGTCCGCCACGCCCATCAAAAAAGAGGGCCTTCACTCCGTTTTTCCGGCAAACTTCCGAGAGGTTTTCTTTGGTTTTGAAAATAGACCAGTTTGCTTTGAGATAGCCTCCGTCCTTGGTCCCGTCGGAGAAACCGAGCATCATGGTTTGGGTATCGCCTCGTCTTGTAAGGTGCTCCCGGTAGACCGGCAGGTCAAAAAGGGCTTGCATGATGGTCTCTGAGGCTTCCATGCCCTTCATGGTCTCAAAGAGGGGTACGATGTCAAAGGTAACGGGCTGGGAATCCCACCCACACCAGCGGAAGAGGCCAAATACGAAAAGGACCGAATAAATATCCTCCGAATTGCTGATGATATACCGGTTGCAGCCGGCTTCTCCGTTCTTTTCCTGGATTTGCCCCAACTGCGAAATATTCTCCAGGGTATCCCTTACAATAGGGTCCTCGAAACGATCCGGGACGATTGCAAAATCGGCTTCCAGCAACACCTTCAGTAGTTCTGATTCAGACAACTCTTCCAGGGAATCCTTTAGGTAGCCCTGCTGTCTGAGGACTGTTTCCACGGTTTTTTTATGCACCCGGTGGTCCTGCCGGATATCAAGTGTGGCAAAATGGGTTCGGAAGATCCGTACCTTATCGATAAAATCATCCAACTCCTTCAGGTAGAGGCCGTGATACTCCCTGACGAGCACTTCCCGGATTTCCATCAGGGGTTCCATCAGCTGGGCCAACGGCAGGGCATGCTCCTTGTCAAACATGGCTACATATACCTGATCCCGCAATTCCTGAATGGCCCCGTGAACCCCCCTGAAAGAAAGCTTCTTCTGAAGTGCTTTCAGATCGTTGTAGTAGCACTTCA
>JARRLI010000301.1:0-4748 GCA_037387145.1 Robiginitalea sp.
ATCTGAACCTTTGGAAGCTGATTCTGAGCTACGATATCCCCCACGCGCAGGTAGAGTTTTTTGCCAAGTGTACCGCCCGGGTGGTACCGGGCAAAATCGCTGCTACTGAAACCACGCAGTTCCAGCAGGCAGATTGCCATTGCATCCCCCATCACCAGCTGGGCTGTGGTACTCGTTGTAGGAGCGAGATTGTTGGGGCAGGCTTCTTTCTCCACATAGGTGTTGAGGACGAAGTCTGCTTTTTCAGCGAGGAAGGAATCGGAATTTCCCGTTATCCCGATCAATAAGTTGGATCCCTGCTTGATCAGCGGGACGAGCATCTTGATCTCCGGCGTATTACCACTCTTCGAGATGCAGATCACCACATCATCCTTTTGGATAGTGCCCAGGTCGCCGTGAATCGCATCAGCTGCATGCATGAAAATAGCAGGGGTCCCGGTAGAATTCAGCGTGGCGACAATCTTGGAGGCGATGATTGCGCTTTTTCCAATCCCGGTAATCACCACCCTTCCTTCACATTTGAGGATGCATTGAACGGCTTCCGCAAAATCTGTATCCAGCAGGCTTGCCAGATGTTCAATTGCCCTGGATTCTGTAACAATGGTAGACCGTGCCAGGTCGAGTATCGCTTTGGAGTCCTTCAATGTTTTGTTTTAATTAACAAAGGCGAAACGGTTTCCTTAAAATAGCCTTAAAATAAATGTCAATCTAAAAGATTGTGCTATATTTAAGAAACAAAATTACACAAACTTATCCGAAAGAATTTGAATCCACATCCTTTTCCCGGGCAGGCCGCTATTTTCTCCAAACAGGCTTTTAATCCAACCCGGGGATTGACTCCAAATTATAAGCGGAGCTTACGCACAATCGTATTTGAAGAATGATAATGAAGGAAATTGATTTAAGGGCATCCCTCAAGAAATATTTCGGGTTCTCTCAATTTAAAGGCCTGCAGGAGGATGTCATTACAAATATTTATCAGGGCAAGAACACTTTCGTGATCATGCCTACCGGGGGCGGCAAATCCCTTTGCTATCAGCTGCCGGCTCTTATCCACGATGGGACGGCCATTGTGGTTTCCCCCCTTATCGCTCTTATGAAGAATCAGGTGGATGCCATTCGGGGTGTATCTGATGCGGAGGGTGTTGCGCACGTTTTGAACAGTTCCCTGACAAAAAGCGATGTAAAACAGGTAAAGGATGATATAGTAAGCGGGGTAACCAAATTGCTGTATGTGGCCCCGGAATCTCTTACAAAAAAGGAATATGTAGATTTTCTCAGGAGTGTTCCGCTCTCATTTGTCGCCATTGATGAGGCGCACTGCATCTCGGAGTGGGGTCACGATTTCCGCCCGGAGTACAGGAACCTGCGGAGCATCATAGATCGGTTGGGGGAAGATATACCCATAATAGCCCTGACCGCCACTGCAACCCCTAAAGTACAGGAAGATATCCTTAAAAACCTCGGCATTCAGGATGCTGCCGTATTCAAGGCATCTTTCAACCGCCCCAATCTTTTCTACGAAGTCCGCCCGAAGACTAAGAACGTGGATGCAGATATTATTCGGTTTGTTAAAAAAATGCTGGAAAATCGGGTATCATTTACTGTCTCAGCAGGAAACGGGTGGAAGGACTTTCCCAGGTCCTTCAGGTGAATGGGGTTCTGGCAGTTCCGTATCACGCCGGTTTTGATGCGAAGACCCGCTCCAGGTACCAGGATATGTTCCTGATGGAAGAGGTTGACGTGGTGGTTGCCACCATTGCCTTTGGCATGGGTATCGATAAGCCAGATGTGCGCTATGTGATACATCACGACATCCCGAAGAGCATTGAAAGTTATTATCAGGAAACGGGCCGTGCCGGAAGAGACGGGGGTGAAGGACATTGTCTAGCCTTTTATTCCTACAA
The DNA here is from genome assembly GCA_037387145.1 of Robiginitalea sp. Lineage (GTDB taxonomy): Bacteria > Bacteroidota > Bacteroidia > Flavobacteriales > Flavobacteriaceae > Robiginitalea. Next base: position 1,908 of record JARRLI010000301.1, read on the forward strand.
GGACGTGGAAAAACTGGAGAAGTTTATGTCCGGCAAACCGGTGGCGGAGCAGGAAATTGGGAATGCCCTTCTTCAGGAAATTGTTGCCTATGCCGAGACTTCAATGTCGCGTAGAAAATTCATCCTTCATTATTTCGGGGAGAAATTCGATGAGGTCAATGGAGATGGGGCCGATATGGACGACAATACCCGTAACCCCAAGAAAAAAGAGGAAGCAGGCGATAATGTGCTGAAATTGCTGCGGGTGGTCCAGGGGACCAATGAGAAATTCAAGGCCAAGGAAATCGTCCTGACCCTGCTTGGCAAGACAAATGCCCTTACCGCTTCCCATAAAACGGTCGGAAAGCCATTTTTTGGAATAGGTAAGGATAAAGACGCCCATTACTGGATGGCACTTATTCGCCAGGTACTGGTTGCGGGACTGCTGCGGAAGGAAATTGAGCAATACGGCATCCTTCAACTTACCGGGAAAGGACAGGCATTTATAGATGCGCCCTCTTCTTTCAAGATGACCAAGGACCATCTCTACAATTACGAGGAGGATCAAATACCCGATCAATGCGGAGGAATTGACCAATGTTCACGGAGTAGGGGACGGGAAGGCACGTAAGTATGGTAAACCGTTTCTGGATCTTATCTCCAGCTATGTTGAGGACAATGATATTATGCGGCCCGAGGATTTGGTAGTAAAGAGCACAGGGGCCAACTCGGGGTTGAAACTCTACATAATCCAAAATGTAGACCGAAAGCTGCCTCTCGATGATATTGCTGCCGCCAAGGGGTTGGAAATCCCGGAGCTGGTCAAGGAAATGGAGCAGATTGTTTTCAGCGGGACCAGATTAAACCTGGGCTACTACATAGATGAAATTCTTGATGAGGATCAACAGGAAGAGATCCACGAGTATTTCCTGGAGTCTAAAACCGATGATATCGAGAATGCAATTGAGGAATTTGATGGGGAATACGAAGATGAGGAATTACGTCTATATCGCTTGAAATTCATGAGCGAAGTAGCTAATTAGAAAATAAATTGCCTAAAACCCGGCGAACCGCCGGGTTTGAAAATTATCACCCTCCTTTATTGCAGGTTCCCGGTCGTGATCAGTGCCACGATAACCCCGAAATACAGGATGGCCAGAACCAGCATAACAAGGGATAACGCCAGCCCGATATAGGAAAGGATCCGTGCGGTCTTGATATTTTCATAACCAGAATACCGGTCGGGTTGCTGAAGATAAAGGGATTCGGCTTTTTTTGCATTTGACAGCCCTATAATGCTGAATATGGCAGCAAATGGTCCGCAACAAACCAGGGCGCCAATCACTGAGATGATTCCCATTGTCATGGCACTGCTGGCTCCTGGAAGAGGTTCTTGACTCATGATAAAACGATTAATGTGTTATTGTTCCCACTGTTCTGTAATTACCTGAACCTGCTCTAGATATGCTTCCCATCCACCCATTTGTTGGATTTGGTAATAGGTCAGCAGGAAATACAGCACTCCGATTACCATACCGATAACAGCAATAATCTTGGCTGTTTTCAATTGGCTGAAGTTGGAGTAGATCTCAGGGTTTTCAGCGTACTTTTTCTCGTCGTTCCTCAGAATTAAAAAAGCAACAGCAGCTATCACTGCCCCGGGTACCCCTCCAAAACAGCAGCACAAAAAGGAAAGAATGGCCAAAACTAGGCCCAGAGTTACGTTGGGTAATTTCTGTTGTTCCATGGTTGGTTTTTAGTTGATTATTTTGATTATAAAATTTGCCAGAATGGCCACTACGGTAGTCCCGGCAAGCCCGATTATTATGGTATTTGCTCTTTTGAAGGATAGGACACGGTTAAGCGCGAGAAAACCGAACAGGGAAAGCATGGGCAATAGACCGGGGTACATCCAGAAGGAGCCGACCAAATCACCCTCCAGCAATAGTGCTACGGACCTTTGCAATCCGCACCCGGGGCAATCAACCCCAAATACCTGTTTGCTCAGGCACGGGAGCATATACCTTTCCGGGAGCACTGTAACGAGATGCGTATGCGGCATTGGAATGATGGTAACTTCGTACCGTGAAAAATACTATTATTTTTGAGCAATGAAAATAAAAAGAAGTATTAATTACATAATGGTCCTGGCCGGAGGATGCCTTCTTTTTCTCGCCTCAAGTTTCTCCTCCCCGGAGGTTGTAATGGCAGCAGGTTTTATATTGGTAATGGCCGGTCTTTATAGGTTTTCCCGAAGGAGTACTCCCTCAGGAGATCAACATAATTCGGAGCAAGATGATGAAATTCAGAGTGGGTGATCGTGTTCAATTGCTGGACGAGCTGACTTCGGGAGAGGTATTGGAAGTGCTTACAGACGATCTTCGATTACTAACGGAAGAAGGTTTTGAAATGCTGGTTCGGCGGGATTCTGTTGTGCTGGTCCCGGAAGGGTCCTCCCTTACCGGTCCAAACATAGACTGGAGCGATGCCCTTAAAGAAGCGGACAAGCCCAGGAAGAAATCCCCTGGGAAGTATGGAAAGACGCGGTATGCTCCTCCCATGGAGGTAGATCTGCACATAGAAAAACTTGTATCCTCCACGCGGGGCATGACCACTTTTGACATCCTGAATCATCAGTTGGATACTGCAAGGCGACAGTTGGAATTTGCACTGAGAAAACGGATTCAGCGGTTGGTGTTCATACATGGGGTCGGGGAGGGGGTCCTCAGGGCAGAATTAAGGACACTGATTCGAAGGTATGATGGTCTTCAGGTTCATGACGCAGATCCCGTTAAGTACGGAATGGGTGCCACAGAAGTTTATATCCCCCAAAGCGCCTTTGATTAATCCGAGGTTACGAGG
>JARRLI010000302.1:0-803 GCA_037387145.1 Robiginitalea sp.
AAGAGACTTTCATAAGCACCTGGTCTTTTTTCAAAATAAAACATGGTGACTCAGGCTCTAACCTGATCCCTTTCCCAACAGTTGTGCCCCGATCCCGAGGGTTGAGGAAAGATTTCACATTCAGGGGGATTTCTTTTCGCTGCAGGGGCTGAAGGGTTTTTGGATGAATGACGGTTGCACCGTAAAAGGCCAGTTCAATCGCCTCCTGATATGAAATTCGCTCCAACAGGTGAGGTTGGTCAAAATACCTGGGGTCCGCATTTAACACTCCGGGCACATCCTTCCATATCGTTACTGATTCCGCATTGAGACAGTAGGCAATGATAGCCCCGGTATAATCCGACCCCTCACGGCCAAGGGTAGTTGTGAAGTTATTGTCATCGCTGCCCAGAAATCCCTGAGTGACGAAAAGTTCAGACCTTCCCGACAGGGTTGAAACAGCTTCCTGGGTAGCATCCCAGTTGACGTGGACATCCCTGTAATTGGAATCCGTGTTGATGTATTTCCGAATATCCAGCCAGGTATTTTCAATACCGCATTCTTTCAAATAGGCACTTACGATAGTTGTTGACAATAATTCCCCGTATCCGACCACCTGGTCATATACAAAATTGTACTTCGGAGATTTATTCCAGGACAGAAACCCGTGAACCTCCTCAAAAAGTGCTCGAACCTGCCCGTGTACCGCATGGCCTTCAGAAGGAAAGAGCTCCTGAAGGATTTCCCTGTGGAAAGACCTTACATCCTCCAATGGGCCCGTGAACTTTGTTCTGTCTTTAAAATAGGCATCCACCACAGCTTCC
>JARRLI010000302.1:883-5565 GCA_037387145.1 Robiginitalea sp.
TTGTTTCCAGTACGCGGACCAGGTTACGAACCCCTTCCGCATCCTTGACGGAGGCTCCCCCGAACTTAAATACTCTCATAACGATCTAAATAGGAATTAATGCCTTTAGCATCCAGTTGAACAACATCCCAATCCCTGAGTACACGGGCTCCACGAGCTTCATAAAAATCGATGGCCGGGTCATTCCAGTCAAGCACCTCCCAGCTAACACGGCGTGCACCCCGATCCCGGGCGTGGCGAATCACTTCTGTCAGCAGTGCACCCCCCATGCCCCGTCCCCGGGCTGATTCAGTTACAATAAGATCCTCCAGGTGTATTACAAGCCCCTTCCAGGTAGAATACCTAGGATAGCAAAGGGCCATCCCCTGTATCCCTTCTTTGGTCTCCACAACAAAACAGCTGAACCGCGCATCCGGGCCAAAACCATCCCGCTCCAGGTCGGAGGGTGAGATCTCCACAGCATGGGGTTCTCTTTCAAATACAGCCAGTTCTCGGATCAGTGCATGTACTTTCCCCATGTCTTCTTTGCAGGCAGGACGTATATTCATTTGTTCCAAAATTTAAAATCTACTACAAGTTATAAAGCTTCAAATTATCGGTTTCCCAAAATCGATTTAGTTCACAAAATAAGCGATATTTGTGGTGATTAATACCTATCCGAGTCAAATGCAGCGAAAGAATAAGACCCTGGGAGAATTCATTATCGAAAACCAGGCAGCATTCCAATATTCATCCGGGGAACTTTCAAAATTGATCAATGCAATCAGGCTGGCAGCAAAAGTAGTCAACCACGAGGTAAACAAGGCAGGTCTGGTCGATATCCTGGGGACCGCCGGAGACACCAATATCCAGGGGGAGAACCAGCAAAAACTGGATGTGCTTGCCAATGAAAAATTTATCCAGACCCTCAAGAACAGAGAAATCGTTTGTGGGATTGCTTCTGAGGAAGAAGAAGATTTTATCTCTGTCAACAGCCAGGATGAACAACACCAGAACAAATATGTAGTGCTGATTGATCCGCTGGACGGCTCATCCAATATCGATGTAAATGTTTCCGTAGGAACAATATTTTCGGTCTATCGCCGCATCACCCCTATCGGTACCCCGGTAACCCTGGATGACTTCCTGCAGCCGGGGATACGCCAGGTGGCTGCCGGATATATTATTTATGGCACATCTACAATGCTTGTTTATACTACCGGACACGGTGTAAATGGGTTTACGCTTAACCCCGCCATTGGTACATTTTACCTCTCACATCCGAATATGATGTTCCCGGAAACGGGGAAGATCTACTCCATCAACGAGGGGAACTACATTCATTTCCCGCAGGGGGTAAAGGATTACATTAAATACTGTCAGCGGGAAGAAGGAGACCGACCCTATACCTCCAGGTATATCGGTTCGCTGGTTTCGGACTTTCACCGGAACATGATCAAGGGTGGAATCTACATTTATCCAAAAAGCAGTATTAATTCAGATGGGAAGTTGCGCCTGCTCTATGAGTGCAATCCAATGGCATTCCTTGCTGAACAGGCCGGGGGAAAGGCATCCAACGGCTTTGGGCGTATAATGGAAATCGAACCCAGGGAATTGCATCAACGGGTTCCTTTTTTCTGTGGCAGCAGCCTGATGGTTGAAAAAGCAGAGTCCTTTATGGCTGCCAACGCCTGATTATCTTTTCATAAGCGTCTGGTAATCCTCAAAAGAAATATTTCCCGAAAAAATAACAATGGACCTATCCACTACCTGGGAAGCTTTACTCGGTGGAAAACCAAGCCCAACCGCATACCTTTCTACCATTTCCCGTTGTTCTGATTCGATTTCGTGGTCCGAAAAAATGATCCTGAAAAAATCGTGAAGGCGTTCCAGGCGTTCTTCGATGCTTAGTGGGGTATCAATGGGATATTTGTTCTCCTTCTTCATGACTTCCTTGTATTCCGCCTCGGTGATACCGAGGGTCTCGGCAAAGCGATCAAGGATTTGTTTCTCTTCAGGGTTAATTTCGCCATCAACAGCCGCGAGGGATGCCATAGCTGCAAAATGCGCCAGATTTTTCTGGCTTTCACTGTGTTTGTATAGATCTATAATTGGCATAAGGCATTAATTGGTATCACAAATATACCGCTTTTTGGTGGCCCGGTGAGGCCGTATTTCATCACTAATATATTGTTCTGGCCCCTGCTGCCATAAGGATAGGCTACCGTTGATGAAGATTTATATGTAACTTCACTCCGCTATGAAAACTCCGCTCCTCGAATTCACTGAAAAAGGGATCTACTGCTCCCGTGCAGAGGTGTATCTGGATCCCTGGAAACCGGTGAAAAAGGCGCTGATCTCCCATGGGCATTCTGACCACAGCAGAAAAGGGCACGGAAGCTATATAACGCATAATAAGAACCTTCCCATTATCAGGCACCGGTTAGGCCCGGTGCAAGCCAGGGGGGGTCTTCCCAAATCCGCGTGGAGTACCGGGGGGAAGTATGGGTGTTTTCCGGAGACTACAAAACCGAGGCGGATGGGTTGTCGACCCCCTTTGAGCCCATCCCCTGCCATACCTTCATTACGGAATGTACTTTCGGACTGCCAGCGTTTTCCTGGAGGCCCCAAGCCGAGGTAATGGACAGCATTAATTCCTGGTGGGCACAGGTAAGGGAGGAGGGCCGAACCGCAGTGCTTTTTGCCTATTCCCTGGGCAAGGCCCAGCGACTTCTAAGGCACCTGGATACGACTATCGGAACCATCTATACCCATGGGGCAATCGAAAACATGAACGAAGTCATCCGGGGTGTGACGCCCCTTCCTGCCACTCAACGCATTACCCGTGATACGGATAAAAAAGAACTAGCAGGGAACCTCGTGCTGGCCCCGCCCAGTGCACATGGGAGCCCATGGTTGCGCAGAATGGCCCCCTACGAGACCGCATCGGCCAGTGGCTGGATGGCATTCAGGGGTGCACGGAGAAGGCGGGCCATCGACCGGGGATTTGTATTAAGCGACCATTGTGACTGGACCGGTTTGATGGACAGCATAAAGGCCACGGGTGCCAGGCGTATTATTTGCACACATGGTTATTCCGATATTCTCGCCCGATTCCTGAGGGAACAGGGATACGATGCCCGCACCGAGGCGACCCAATACGAAGGGGAACTGGCAGAATTACAAGGATCCCAATCTGAAGAAATTTCGGCATGAAGGCATTTGCTTCCCTGATCCGGATGCTGGACAGCACCAATAAGACCAACCGGAAGGTTGCTGCACGTGCTGATTATTTCAGGGAGGCACCCGAAGCTGACAAGGTTTGGACCATTGCCATCCTTTCCCATCGCAGGCCCCCGCGTCCGGTCAATACCAGGTTGTTGAGGGAATGGGCTGCTGAACTTGCGGATATCCCCCTCTGGCTTTTTGAGGAAAGTTATCATATCGTCGGGGATCTCGCGGAGACCATTGCGCTAATCGTACCCTTCAGGGGCAATACCGGTACGGGTCTGCCGGGGCTCGCGCAGTACCTGGAAGAGCTGAAAGGCCTCAAGCCCGAAACTGAGGAAGACAAAAAAGCCTACCTGCAGCATCACTGGCCCAAACTGGACTACTACGAACGTTTTGTGTTTACCAAATTTTTTACCGGGGGGTTCCGAATAGGTGTTAGCCAGAAATTGATGATCCGCGCCCTGTCACATGCCACCGGGATCGAAGAGGATTTGCTGGCCTACCGCCTGATGGGAAACTGGGATCCCTCCACAATCACATTCAGGGAACTTGTGCTAGACCCACAGGAAGAAGAGCACCTTTCCAGACCCTATCCCTTTTACCTCGCCTACGCCCTTGAACATTCTCTGGAAGACCTTGGTGATACCCGGGACTGGGTAATGGAACACAAATGGGACGGGATCCGGGCCCAGGTAATTGTTCGTAACCAGACGCTTTTTGTATGGAGCCGCGGAGAAGAACTGGTAACCGAAAGTTATCCGGAGTTCAGGACACTTGCCCGGCTGCTCCCCGACGGCACTGTACTGGATGGGGAAATCCTTCCCTTCCCTATGGGGCAGATCGGGAGTTTTAACGACCTTCAGAAAAGGCTGGGTCGCAAGAAGGTAAGCCGATCCCTGCTCGAGAAAGTACCGGTTATACTCAGGGCCTATGACCTTTTGGAATGGAAGGGATCCGATATTCGTCACAGGGAATTCTCGTATCGAAACAAGCTGCTGGCCGAATTGGTGAAGCCCCTGGCGGACGACCCCGGGATACCCCTTGACCTCTCGCAGGCCATGAATATCCCAGCCTGGGATGCGGCCAGGAAAGAACAGGAATGCTCAAGGGAAAAACGCTCAGAAGGCTTGATGCTGAAACGGAAAAATGCTCCCTACCAGGTGGGGCGAAAAAAGGGGGATTGGTGGAAATGGAAGGTGGCTCCCATGACAATAGACGCAGTGCTGACCTATGCAATGCGGGGTCATGGGAGACGCAGCAACTTATTTACCGATTACACGTTCGCCCTATGGGATGAAAAAGAAAACGGGCAACGTGAACTCGTTACTTTTGCCAAAGCCTATTCCGGGCTGACGGATGACGAGTTCCGGGAGGTAGATGCGTGGATCAAACAAAATACCCTGGAGCGATTCGGTCCGGTCCGATCGGTCACTCCTACCCACGTCTTTGAAATTGCTTTTGAAGGTATCTCC
>JARRLI010000303.1:0-3177 GCA_037387145.1 Robiginitalea sp.
CAGGCCTGTTCGCCGTTCTTTGTGTAGGAGCTTCCTTTGGAGGAGGCAATATGTTCCAGGCCAATCAGTCCTTCGAACAACTGGCAGGGCAATTTACAGTGCTGCAGGGGAACGGATTCTGGTTTGGCGTGGTTACCGCCATTCTTGTGGGTGTGGTGATTATTGGAGGAATAAAAAGTATAGCGAATGTTACGGGGCGTATCGTTCCCCTGATGGCCACTATTTATGTAATAGCCGCCCTGGCAGTGATTATCCTCAATATACAAAATATCGGAGGAGCCCTTTCGGCTATCGTGGAAGGAGCTTTCAACCCTGCTGCTATAAAAGGGGGCATTATCGGGGTGCTCGTTGTGGGATTCCAGCGAGCCGCCTTCTCGAACGAGGCAGGTGTGGGATCGGCCGCGATCGCGCACAGTGCGGTAAAGACCAATCATCCGCCTTCTGAAGGATTCGTGGCGCTGCTTGAACCTTTTATCGATACAGTGGTGGTATGTACCCTCACTGCGCTTGTCCTTATTTTTACCGGTATGCACGAAGTTGAGGGAATGGCAGGGGCTCAGCTCACTTCGGATGCCTTTGGCAGCGTATTTTCCTGGTTCCCGTATGTTCTAGGGGTAGCGGTTTTCCTGTTTGCCTTCTCCACCATGATCTCCTGGTCTTATTACGGCATGCGCGCCTGGACGTATCTTTTCGGCAAGAGCAAGCGGGCAGAAATGGTTTACAAGATGTTGTTCCTGGTATTTGTGGTGGTGGGATGTCCTTCCCCAATATCATCGGCCTATACATTATGTCTGGTGAGGTTCGCAAGGATCTCGATGATTACTGGCACAGGCTTCGGACCAAGCAACTTTTCCGCAAACAAAAGCAACCTGCAAAGTAAACGCAGGGTCAGGGCCTAAATTTGGCCTATGAGGAGACCAAAACCCCGCATCGCCAATCACCTGGGTGTACGATGTGGGGTTTTTTATTTCCTGTTGATCCTGTGCATTCTGGAAGGCTTCAGGTGGGTCATTAAAAGGACTGAGAACAAAGGGATGAAGCAGCACCTGGTACAGCTGGATTCCAGCAGGCAGGCTCTTTTGGATCAAATCCGGGCAGCCAATGAGAAATCTCAGGGCTGGACGCTCCGCCCCCTGGATCCCAATAAAATAGATGACTACAAAGGGTATTTGCTGGGCATTCCCTTTCCTGCATTGGATTCCCTTTACACCTATCGGAGCCGGGGCGGAACCCTTACCAACCTGGACGATTTCCAGCAGGCTACCGGACTTCCGGATACCTCATGTTCACGGCTGGAACCGTTTTTGCAATTTTCACGCCCTCCGCGGCCAGCATACGGGAAAAAGATGGCGGTAAGACCTTCAAGTTCTGATTTGAACGAGGTTGATGCTGCCGAATTACAGGTGGTTTACGGGGTGGGCCCTGTCCTCTCTGAGCGTATCGTCCGGTTCCGGAAAGCACTGGGCGGGTTCTTGAATTCTGAACAATTGCTGGACGTATATGGCCTTTCACCGCAGGTGGCTGAGCGGGTCACAGCCACCTTCCCCATCCTATCCAAACCAAAGATTGCAAAGGTGGAGATCAATACGGCCTCGGTATCCGAATTGTCTTCCCTGGTCTATATCTCGAAGGAAATGGCACAGTCCCTGGTAGCCTTCAGGGATAGCCTGGGCCCCTTTACTGGTATTCACGATCTGAGGAAGGTCAAAAGCCTTCCCGAAGATAAAATTGACAGAATTGCACTATATTTGAAGTTCTAAAAAATTGCTATGATTACTGAAACGTTGTCATCTGTGAACTTCGGGTATTCACAGACTCAAAGACTGATTGCGGAGTCCGCCCGGGATTTTGCAGAGCAGTATATCAGGCCTTTTATAATGCAGTGGGATGAGGCCCAAACATTTCCGGTGGAGGTTTTCAAGAAAGCCGGTGAATTGGGTTTTATGGGGGTACTTGTTCCCCAGTCACTGGGGGGATCCGGCCTGGGTTATCACGAATATATCGCAATCATTGAGGAAATCTCCAAAGTGGATCCGAGTATTGGCCTGTCGGTAGCAGCCCATAATTCCCTTTGTACCAACCATATTTTGATGTTTGGTGACGATGAACAGAAGGCCAGGTGGATTCCGAAATTGGCAACAGCCGAGTGGATTGGTGCCTGGGGGCTCACCGAACACAATACGGGTTCGGATGCCGGAGGAATGAATACTACGGCCAAAAAAGATGGGGACCACTGGATACTGAATGGTGCCAAGAATTTCATAACTCATGGCATAAGCGGGGATGTTGCTGTGGTGATCGTCCGCACAGGTGAAAAAGGAGATAGCCGGGGTATGACAGCCTTTGTCATTGAAAAGGGAACACCTGGTTTTAGTAGTGGCAAAAAGGAGGACAAGCTTGGAATGCGTGCCAGTGAGACGGCAGAACTCGTCTTTGACAATTGCAGAATTTCCGATAAGAATCGCCTGGGCCCGGTGGGTGAAGGTTTTATCCAATCGATGAAAATCCTGGACGGCGGCCGGATATCCATAGGAGCATTGTCACTGGGGATCGCCAAAGGCGCCTTCGAAGCCGCACTGAAATATTCCAGGGAACGGGTGCAGTTCGGAAAGCCCATCAGTCAATTCCAGGGGATATCGTTCAAACTTGCCGAGATGGCCACTGAAATAGAGGCAGCCGAACTGATGATCCATAAGGCGGCCTTCCTTAAGAACTCCGGGAAACCGGTAACAACACAGAGTGCCATGGCAAAAATGTATGCTTCAGAGGTTTGTGTACGGGTGGCCAATGAGGCCGTGCAGATCCATGGAGGTTATGGGTATACCAAGGAATTTCCGGTCGAGAAGTTCTACCGCGATTCCAAATTGTGTACCATAGGGGAGGGGACCACTGAAATACAGAAAGTGGTGATCGCCAAAAATATTTTGAAAGATTAGGCGTAATTAGAAGAATGCGATTATCTTTGCACCCGCAAATTCAAAAGAAAGGAGGTGGTTGCCCATGTTAATTATACCCGTTAAAGAAGGAGAGAATATAGATCGCGCCCTGAAGCGATTCAAACGTAAATTCGACCGGACAGGCACTATGCGCAAGTTGCGCAAAAGGCAACAGTTTTCGAAGCCTTCAATTGACAGACGTCAGCAGGTACTGAAGGCAAGGTACATTCAGCGACTGAGA
>JARRLI010000304.1:0-4234 GCA_037387145.1 Robiginitalea sp.
GGATGGCCGTGGTCTGTCTGGCCCTAACCACCCTGCCGATCCTGGTCGGCCTGATCGTTCAGACGCTGAAAGGGTATTTCCAATACGACCTGGGGGTATACCTGACGGACAGCTACCTGATCTCACTGCCGGATTACCTGCAAATGGTCATGCTGGTATTTGCCGTCCACCTGGTGGCGAACAACAAGTTTGCCGGACATGCCGCAGCTATTGGCATCTGGCTCGTGATCCTTATCCTGCGAAATTTTGCCGGGTATAATTTCAACCTGTTCTTTTTCAGCTACAAACCGGGGTATACCTGGAGTGATATGAACGGGCTCGGGCATTTCGGCCAATCCCTCTTCTGGTTCAACCTGTACTGGACAGCCTGGGGGATCTTCCTGGTACTGTTCTTTGGCATCTTCTTCAGCCGCGGCAGCGAAAACACCCTGAAAAGCCGGTGGACGCTGGCCAAAAGCAGATTCTTCGGAGGGCCTCAGAAACTCTCCTTCCTGTTTCTTGCTATTGCCCTGGCATCAGGGGCCTACATCTATCAGAATGTGGTATATGAAAAGGGATACCTGACACCTGACGAAGGGGATCAAAGACAGGCTGCCTATGAGGTTCAGCTAAAGAAATACGAGGGGATCCCCCAGCCTAAATACACCCGGGTGAAGATACAGGCAGACCTCTACCCCATGGAGCGGGACGCCTATTTCAAAGCGGAGGTGGACCTGGTAAACAAGACGGATTCCCCTATTGATTCAATCCATTTCAATTCCACTGCCCTGACCGACTTCAAGGTAATCCTAAAGGGAGATACCCTTGAACACCGGTTCCCCATGCAATACAAGCGACCCAAGTTCCAGGTGTTCGGCAGCAAAGCAGAACGGGAATGGTATAAGATCACGGCATTGCCCAAAACCATGATGCCGGGAGACACCCTGCAGCTGACCATTGTCAGCAAGGCAATCAACAGCGGATTCCCGAATGCAGGCTTTGAAAGGGAATTGGTCTACAACGGTTCCTTTTTCAGCGGAGGCATCCCTGAAATCGGATATGACCCGGGGGGTGAAATCTCCTCGGATGAAGACCGGAGGAAGTACGACCTGCCCGAGAAACCTGAAGACCTGCCACCCCACGATGACGTGAAAGGGCGTCAGACGCTCTTGTTTGTGGATGATGCTGACTTCATAGAGTTCGAGGCTGTGGTGAGCACAGTCCCCTCACAGATTGCCGTGGCCCCGGGGTACCTGCAACGGGAATGGACAGAGGGGGACCGCAGGTACTTTCACTACATTCAGGACACGCCTATCCAGTCTTTCTTCACCTTTGTTTCGGCCGAATATGAGGTGCTAAAGGATGAGGCCAGGCTACCGGACGGGCAGAAAGTCGATATTGAGATCTTCCACCATCCCCAGCACACCTATAACCTGGATCGGTTCTTACAGTCGTATAAGGATGGGCTGACCTATTTCTCAGAGACCTATGGAAATTTCCAGTTCCGGCAAATGCGCCTGCTCGAATTTCCCCGGTATGCCGGGTTTGCCCAGTCCTTCCCAAATACGGTCCCTTTTTCCGAAAGTTTTGGATGGGTGGCTGATTTTTCAGACCCCAATGATTTTGACTATGTCTACTATGTGACCGGGCATGAACTGGCCCACCAGTGGTGGGGGCACCAGATCACGCCGAATTACACCAGGGGCTCCAACCTGATCTCGGAAGCCCTGGCTGAGTTCTCTGCCCTTATCCTCTCTGAACGCCGGTACGGGAAGGACAACATGAAGCGGTTCCTGAAGGATGAGCTCGATGATTACCTCCGTGGCAGGTCAAACGAAAACAAGAAGGAAAACGTGTTTGTAAACTGCAACCGCCCGTATCAATGGTACAACAAGGGGAGCCTAATTCTGTATGGGCTTCGCGACCTCATCGGGGAACAGGCCATGGATTCAGCCCTCTACAAGTTCAACCAGGAGTTTGGGCTGAAACAGCACCCTCCGTTCCCGGGGAGCACCGATCTTTACCGGCACCTCAAAGCGGCCACGCCGGACAGCCTGCAATACTACCTGGAGGACACCTGGAACCGGATCACCCTGTACGATAACCGGGCTGAAACGGTGGAAACCAAAAAGGTGGGGGAAGGCGAGTATGAAATAACCCTCAAGGTCCGTTCTCAAAAAATGTATGCTGATGAAACCGGAAAAGAGTCCGACGCCTCCTACCAGGCCGACTACATCGACATAGGTGTTTTTGCAGCTGAAGACGAGGACGAAAATGGCAGGACGCGTGTTAATCCGCTGTATTTGAAAAAACACCGTATCAAACCCGGGGAATCCACCATTACCATCCGGGTGAAGGGTGATCCGGAAAAAGCAGGGATTGACCCCTATAACAAGTTGATAGACCGCATCCCGGACGACAACACCCTGGATGTAGAGATCTCATAGGGAGCTCCCCAGGATATCACCTAAAATTTTTATACCTTGAAAGGAGAACAACCCACCTGACCCATGCTTCGCTTTTTCCGTACCCTTCGCCAGCGCCTCCTCACAGAAGGTCGAATTGGCAAATACCTGCTGTATGCCATTGGGGAAATCCTGTTGGTGGTTATCGGTATCCTGCTGGCCCTGCAGATAGACGACTGGAATGAGCGTCGGAAAGTTCGAAAACTCGAGATCAAGACCCTAAAGGAATTGCATTCAGACCTGACTCAATCCTATCAGGACATTGAAGCTGACCAAAACTTTATGGAAGCCTGCGTAGTTTCCAACGAAGTCATTTTAAGAGCGATAACGCAAAAACTGCCCTACACAGATTCGCTCCTGCCTCACTTTTCCAACCTCTATCCTTACCAGGCAACTTTTTCACTGAATCAGACCACCTATGACAACATCCGGCAAACAGGCTCCAACCTCATAACCAATGACAGTTTGCGCATTGATGTTTCCGATTTCTACCGGGGGTATGTAAACATGTATCGGGAAATGGAAGACCGGTTTGTGGAGAATCACTACGAGAACAGTGTAAAGCCAATGTTTCTCGAGTCTTTCGTGTTCCTGCAAGGCAATCAAATGGCCCCCAGGGATTATAGTGGTTTCACGGATAACGCTCGCTACGAGCAACTCCTCAGATATAATGTACGCACCCTTCAGGGAATAACCAGGGTTCAGTCAAGCATGCTCAACGGGATTCAGAACATCCTTGAACGGATCGATGCTGAAATAGCCCGCCTGAGCGACAAGAAGCCGTAAATTCCTTATCGCACTTCCTGTTCTTATAAAATATTACTGCCTAATTTTTAATATGCTACGGCAGTTTTTTGTATCTTTTTAATCGAAGGGTTCTCGACCTCGAGAAATTTCTTATGCTTTTCTAAGGGATCCCTTCCGCTATCAACAACCACCAACCATGAAAAGAAGAAACTTTGTAATCCTGTCTGGCATCGGGGTGGCAGCGCTTTCCCTTCCCGCTGCCTGTTCCCAATTTCAAGTACCCGCATATGACCCGTTGATTGCAGAACCGGAACTGCTTTCCTTTATATGGGACACGGAAACCATGATTGAAATGGGAGCGCTCTACAGGGACCTTACTCCCGAAGAAGACACCGAGGATGAACTTCTGCAGATGCTTTTAGGGGATCCGCCCGAACAAACCGATGATCCTGTTCAAGTGGTCAACGACCGCGTAGAATCAGATTATGAAACGAGCGACATTGTCATGCTCGAAGGTTGGATGCTGTCCAGGACAGAAGCCCGACAGTGCGCCCTTTTATCAATCATTCAAACAGCCTGATCATGCATACAGACGCCAGGAATCTTGAAGACAATACCCTGATCCAGGGAGATATTTGTATTGTAGGGGCCGGTGCTGCGGGGATCGCCATCGCCCTGGAGTGGAAAGACAGCCCGTACAACATTATCTTGTTGGAGGGGGGTGGTTTTGAATACGACCCTGATGTTCAGCAATTATACAAGGGCAAAACTACGGGTCAGAAATACTTCCCGCTGATGTCTTCCAGACTGCACTATTTTGGAGGGACAACGGGACACTGGGCAGGTATGTGCGCGCCTTTTGACGAAATCGATTTTGTGGGCCGGGACTGGGTTCCGGACAGCGGATGGCCCATCAGCCGGGAAGACCTGGACCCCTACTACGCCAGGGCAAACGACACCCTTCAGGTGGGTCCTTATCGGTATGATCTTGAATACTGGAAAGGAGAGGTTCCCAACCTTACTCCCTATCCTTTTGACCTAAA
>JARRLI010000305.1:0-5681 GCA_037387145.1 Robiginitalea sp.
TTGGGATCTGCCTGGGCCATCAGGTCATTGCACTTGCCAACGGGGTGAGTACCTATAAAATGCACCATGGGCACCGGGGGATAAATCACCCGGTGGTGAATCTGTTGACCGGTAAGGGAGAAATCACATCTCAGAATCATGGTTTTGCAATCAACAGGGAGGAAACGGAATCCCATCCCGAACTGGAGATTACCCATGTGCATCTGAATGATCAGACCGTCGCAGGAATACGGATGAAAGATAAAAAGGTCTTTTCTGTACAGTACCACCCGGAGGCCAGTCCCGGACCTCATGATGCGGAATATCTCTTTGACCAGTTCTTCGAATGGATCAGGGAATCCGTATCCAGGGATGCGGTAGTTTAAAAGGCCGAAGCCCGATATTATTGTTTCAAAAATGTAGGTATCCTACTAACCGATAAACTAATTAGATATGAGTATTATTATTGACGTACACGCACGGCAAATATTTGATTCCCGCGGAAACCCCACCGTAGAGGTGGATGTCCTTACAGAGAACGGAGTATTGGGCAGGGCAGCTGTGCCGTCAGGTGCTTCCACAGGAGAGCACGAGGCCGTGGAACTGCGCGACGGAGGCAAAGCCTATATGGGTAAAGGTGTGCTTGAGGCTGTTTCCAACGTGAATTCGGTAATTGCTGAAGAAGTGCGCGGCATGCTGGTGTTTGACCAGAATAAGATAGACCAGGCGATGATGGACCTGGATGGCACCCCGAACAAGTCCAAACTCGGGGCGAATGCCATCCTGGGTGTATCTCTTGCGGTAGCAAAAGCTGCAGCAGATGAGATGGGCATGTCCCTTTACCGATATGTTGGGGGGGTCAGCGCCAATACCCTGCCGGTGCCTATGATGAATATAATCAATGGCGGATCACACTCCGACGCCCCAATCGCCTTTCAGGAATTCATGATCATGCCTGTAAAGGCACGGAATTTCACACATGCCCTGCAAATGGGAACAGAGATATTCCATCACCTCAAAAAGGTTCTCCATGAACGTGATCTCAGCACGGCAGTAGGGGATGAGGGTGGATTTGCCCCTGCCCTGGATGGAACTGAGGATGCCCTTGAGACTATAGGGAGGGCCGTTGAGCAGGCTGGCTACAAGATGGGAGAAGAGGTGATGATAGCCCTGGATTGCGCAGCAGCGGAGTTCTATGTGGATGGCAAATACGACTATACCAAATTTGAAGGTGACAAAGGGGCCCTTCGCACTTCGGCCGAACAGGCAGAATACCTGGCTTCTCTTTGCGGAAAGTACCCGATCATTTCCATAGAGGATGGCATGGACGAGAACGACTGGGAAGGCTGGAAACTACTGACCGATAAGATTGGGGACAGGGTGCAGCTGGTAGGGGACGACCTTTTCGTGACTAACGTAGAACGCCTGTCCAGGGGAATCCGTGAAGGCATTGCCAACTCGATCCTGATCAAAGTAAACCAGATTGGAACACTTACCGAAACCATCGCAGCGGTGAATATGGCAAAGAATGCCGGATTTACCTCTGTAATGTCCCACCGTTCCGGAGAGACTGAGGACAATACCATCGCAGACCTTGCTGTGGCGCTGAATACCGGACAGATAAAGACCGGTTCTGCCTCCCGCTCTGACCGGATGGCCAAGTACAATCAGTTATTGCGTATTGAGGAGGAATTAGGTTCCGTAGCCTTCTTTCCCGGGGTGGATGCCTTCAAGGTAGCACGATAAATCATCGGGTTTTTTATTTATGAAAAGGCCTTGGTACCAAGGCCTTTTTTCTATGTAAGGTTTATCTTCATGCATTAATTAGAAAACAAAAGATCTTGTCTAAAAACTTTAAGGCAGGTGGAATGGGCGATGTGGTTAGGGACGTTCCCAGGGAAATTGCCGGGCGGGGGGATAACGTACTGGTGGTGGTGCCTTCCTATGGACGGCTGCATCAAAATGCAACCCTAGTGGGGACGCTCCACTTTACACTCCGCGGGACCGCTTATGAAGCTGAATTGTATAAGGCGACCCCAAAGAAGGAACTCCCGGGCATAACCCATTTTGTAATCCATCATCCGGAAATTGAGGCAGGACAGATCGCCCATATGTATCATCACGATCCTGAGGAACCCTTTTTCACCGATGCGATAAAGTTCATTATTTTTTGCACGGCAGCAGCCACGGCAATAAAGGAAGGGTTTTTCGGAGAAATAGACATTATGCACCTCCACGACTGGCATAGCAGTCTATTGCTTTTCCTTCGGGCCTTTCACCCGGAGTACAGCTCCCTTAGAAGAATCCGAGCCGTATACAGCATTCACAACCTGGCCATCCAGGGAATCCGTCCCTTTTCCGGGAATTATTCATCCCTGGAAACATGGTTTCCAGGCATCCCGTATGACCAGAAAGCACTGGAGGACCAGAGATATCCCGATTGCATCAACCTCATGGCACTTGGCATCCGTTTGTCCGATGCGGTCCATACCGTTTCGCCCACTTATATGAATGATATCATGAAACCCAGCCTCCCACCCGAATTTATTGGGGGAGAAGGGCTGGAGGATGATCTCCAGGCGGCGCATCGGGAAGGACGCCTGTTCGGGATTCTGAATGGGTGCAATTATCGGAACATCAGGACTGCTGAAACCGGGAACCTATTCCCGGCTACCATCAAGGCAATTTTCAACTGGCTTCAGATGGAGGACAAGAAATACAAGGCAGATTTTCTGGCACACACTGGTGAGAAAGTGATCGGTCTTATGGAAAAGCCACCTCAAATCATCTGTTCCAGTGTTGCCCGGCTTACCGAACAAAAATTCTACTTCTACAAAAACGACCCGGATTCCCTTGGTAGCCTCCTCAGCAGACTCGATGAGGTTGGGGGTATTTACATGCTCCTGGGCACGGGAGTGCCCGAGTATGAAGAGTACTTCCGGGGGGTGAGCCACCAATATCCTAATTTTGTCTTTATCAACGCGCAAAGTGAGGACCTGATCGATTCCATGTACCTGGAATCCGATCTGTATCTTATGCCAAGCCTTTTTGAACCCTGTGGGATCAGCCAGATGCTGGCGATGAGAAACGGCAACCCATGCCTGGCACATGCCACAGGAGGGCTTAATGACACCATAGAACACCTGAAGACCGGTTTTCTTTTCGGAGGAGCCACCTATCCGGATAAACTGAAGGACCTGCAAGGTGTTTTCAAACAGGTCCTGGATATTTTCTTCAATGATCCACAGCGGTGGAACGACATCCGATCCGCTGCACGCAAACAGCGATTTACCTGGAAAAAATCAGTGAACGACTATTACAGGGAACTGTATTTTCCCATATAAGTCAATTTTTGTCAGGAGCAGCTGTTAAGAAAGCCTTAAAGCGTGAAATGTGAATTGTTAAGGTGGCGGCATTTTGCTATTTTTACAGGACGTACAAAACCTAAGAAATTATTGACAATGGCTGACAAAGCCGTAGTGGAGGGAACCGAGAATGAATTGGCAATCAACATCAAAACCCTTCGGAGTGCTACGGGGTTGATCACCCTGGATCCCGGCTATAAAAACACCGGTTCCTGTGAGAGCGCCATTACCTTCCTCGATGGAGAGAAGGGGATCCTGAGGTATCGTGGATATGCCATTGAAGACCTGGCTGAAAAAGCGGATTTCCTGGAAGTAGCCTACCTCCTCATCTTTGGGGAACTGCCAAATAAGGAAGAACTGGAAAAATTCCATTCCGATATCAAGGCGGAGTCCCATGTGGATGAGGAAATGAAGAAGATCCTGGACGGATTCCCAAAATCAGCACACCCGATGGGGGTGCTATCCTCCCTTACCAGCGCCCTGAGTGCCTTTAATCCCTCTGCTGTGGATGTAACTTCGGAAGAAGACCTGTACCATGCGATTGTTCGCCTGCTGGCCAAATTCCCCGTATTGGTTTCCTGGACACTCAGGAAGAAGATGGGGCTTCCCCTGGATTATGGGGATGATTCCCTTGGGTACGTGCAGAACATCCACAAAATGATGTTTAAAAGACCTAACCGGGAGTACGAGCTCAACGACGTTGTCATTGAAGCCCTGGACAAACTCCTGATCCTGCATGGGGACCACGAACAGAACTGCTCGACCTCGACGGTTCGTATTGTCGGCTCTTCTCACGCCGGGTTGTTTGCCTCCATCTCAGCGGGAATTTCCGCATTGTGGGGGCCTCTGCACGGGGGAGCAAACATGGCAGTGCTGCAGATGCTGGAAGCTATTCGTGAAGATGACGGGGATACCAAGAAATACATGGCCAAGGCCAAGGATAAAGACGACCCGTTCCGATTGATGGGCTTTGGGCACAGGGTGTACAAGAATTTTGATCCCAGAGCACGCATTATTAAAAAGGCTGCGGATGAAGTGCTGGCAGAGCTGGGGGTCGAAGACCCGATCCTCGAAATTGCCAAGGGGCTGGAGAAGGAGGCCCTGGAGGACCAATATTTTGTGGAGCGAAAGCTCTACCCCAACGTTGACTTTTATTCGGGAATAATCTACCGGGCCCTGGGAATTCCAGTGGATATGTTTACGGTGATGTTTGCCCTCGGGCGCCTTCCCGGATGGATTGCACAGTTTCGTGAAATGCGCCTTAATAACGAACCGATTGGAAGGCCAAGGCAGGTCTATGTCGGCGAGAACCACAGGCCTTTCAAGACACTTGATAAGCGTTAGGCGGCAGTCCAATAATCGTACAAAGGACTCCTTTTTCAGGAGTCCTTTATTGTATCTTGCAGCCAGCAATTCCTGGATCGATTATGTTTGATTTACGCATTAAAGACGAGACTTCCCGACTGAAGTCTGTGGTCCTTGGCACAGCAGAAGCTTCCGGTCCTGTACCGGCTCCTGAGGAAGCATACGATCCAAAATCCCTGGAGCATATCCTGGCGGGAACCTACCCTGAAGAATCAGATATGATGCGGGAAATGGACGGCTTTCAGGCCGTGCTCAAAAAACACGGGGTACAGGTATTTCGCCCCGAGATCATTGTGGATTGCAACCAAATATTTTCACGGGATATCGCCTTTGTAGTGGACGACAAACTGGTGGAAGCCAAGATCCTTCCCGACCGTGAAAGGGAGTTTGAGGCTATTACCCACGTACTTGCCCACCTGGAGGAAAAACAGATCCTGGTCCCTCCCGAAGAGGTGCATGTAGAGGGTGGTGATGTCATGCCATGGAAGGACCACCTCTTTGTGGGTACTTACACGGCCCCGGACTATCAGGACTATATCACGGCCCGGACCAACCAGGAGGCTGTGGACTACCTGAAGGACCATTTTCCCAACCGGGTAGTCAAGGCCTTTGAGTTGCGGAAATCCAATATAAGTGCCCGCGAGAATGCGCTTCACCTGGATTGTTGTTTCCAGCCTGTGGGCAGGGACCTTGCAATTCTGCACAGGAATAGTTTTATCGACCAAAAGGATTATCACTGGCTCAGGGATTATTTCGGGCCCGACAAGGTCTTTGAGATTGACGATGAAGAAATGTATCGCATGTTCAGCAATGTTTTTTCCATTTCACCGCAGGTAGTTGTTTCAGATCAAAGCTTTACCCGTCTGAATGCCTGGCTAAGGGACCAGGGCCTCACCGTAGAGGAGATTCCCTACCAGGAAGTGGGAAAACAGGGAGGGCTCCTTCGCTGCAGCACCCTTCCCCTTGAAAGGG
>JARRLI010000306.1:0-3283 GCA_037387145.1 Robiginitalea sp.
TTCAACCCCAGGGAGGTTCTCCATTATATGAAAGATCGTATGGCCGCTCTGGTTGGCAGCTACCGTTAGCTTATCTATGGTAGCCTGCCCTATACCGCGGGCAGGAAAATTGATGACCCGTTTCAGGGCTTCTTCATCCCCCGGATTGATGACCAATCGCAAATAGGCCAGCACATCCTTTATCTCCTTGCGCTGGTAAAATGACAATCCGCCGAAAATGCGGTACGGAATATCGCGTTTTCGAAGTGCATCCTCTATGGCCCGGGATTGGGAATTGGTTCGGTACAATACGGCAAAGGAACCATTAGGCAGCTGATGCTGCATCTTGTTCTCGAAAATGGAGGAGGCTACAAACCTCCCCTCTTCCGCATCGGTAGGGCTGCGGTGCAATCGGATCCTGGACCCTTCTTCGTTGGCTGTCCAAACGATTTTTTCCAACTGGTTTTTGTTATTGGCGATGATACTGTTAGCCGCCTGGACAATGTTTTTGGTGGACCTGTAATTCTGCTCCAGCCGGTATACCGATACCTCGTCATAATCCCTTTGGAAATTCAGGATATTGCTGATGTTCGCACCACGGAATGAATAAATGCTCTGGGCATCGTCCCCCACCACGCATATATTCTGATACCTGTCTGCAAGTGCCCTGACGATAAGGTACTGAGAGTGGTTGGTATCCTGGTACTCATCTACCAAAATATACCGGAAACGGTCCTGGTATTTCATGAGCACATCCGGAAAACGGGCAAGCAACTCATTGGTGCGGAGGAGCAAATCGTCAAAATCCATAGCCCCTGCCTTAAAGCAACGGTCCACATAATTTTTGTAGATCTCGCCTAAACGGGGCCGTTTGGCCATGGCATCTGCTTCCTGCAATTCCGGGTTCTGAAAATAGGCCTTCACAGTGATCAAACTGTTCTTGTAAGAGGAAATGCGCTGCTGAACCTGCTTGTATTTGTACACGTCCTTGTCGAGCCCCATCTCCTTGATAATCGAAGAAATCAGTCGTTGGGAATCCTGGGTATCATAGATGGTGAAGTTACTGGGGAATCCGAGTTTGTCACCATCATACCGCAACAACCTGGCAAAGATTGAGTGAAACGTACCCATCCAAAGGTTCTTAGCTTCGGATCCACCTACAAGGTCAGCAATCCGCTTTTTCATCTCACGGGCTGCCTTGTTGGTAAAAGTCAGCGCCAGGATGTTGAATGGATCGACCCCCTGATTCATGAGATGCGCAATTCGGTAGGTAAGAACACGCGTCTTCCCCGATCCTGCCCCGGCAATAACCATAAGAGCACCTTCCTTATGCAGGACAGGAGCTTTTTGTGCCTCGTTCAGATCCTCAAGATACATGTTGGCGTAAATTATTACAGTGGGTGAAGTTAGCCATAATTCACTGCAACCTCAAGCCGATTATTAAGGGATTTATGAACATCTATCTTGCTTTTATGTCTTTTTGAATATATTTAGCCTTTTGCAATCCATGTGTATAAAATGAAGCTTTCCGGCGGGTGTTTGTTAGTGGTTTTCCTGGCAGTGTTTTCCGCTTTCGGGCAGGACGATAGAACAGGTCCCATTATCGCTGATTTTGGCCCGTATTGGGAGATTCCAGAGGCCACCTATGAAACGGACAGATCGCAGCGTTTCCATGTGGTGTTTGATGTTATGCAAAGTCCGGAAGACAAAAAGCAGGTGAATCCGTGGATAGAAACTGCAGCAAGATTTCTCAACATGCATGCACAGGATGGAGTGGCAAAGTCTCAGATGAAGGTAGCCCTGGTGGTACACAACCAGGCCAGCACAGACCTGTTAGACGACAGCCATTACAAAGCCAGATTCGGAATCCCGAACCCCAATAGTAAACTTCTCCGACAGCTGATGGAGACTGGTGTGGATGTGGTATTCTGCGGACAATCATCCATAGCCCGAAAAGTACCCATAGAAAATACCGTGGAGGGGATTCAACTTTCTCTTTCTGCGATGACAGCCCTGATACAATTCCAGAACCAGGGATACAGACTTATAAAATTTTAAAATTATTCCCATGACCCGATATTTCATTTTATTACTGATGCTTGTGAGTGTAACGGCTTCTGGCCAAAATTGGTCCCTCGACAAGGACTACCAGTCTATTGAACCCAAGGTGATTGAATGGAGGCGCGACATCCATCAAAATCCTGAGCTGTCGAATCGGGAAATCAAAACTGCCGAAAAAATTGCAAAACACCTCACTTCCCTGGGCATGGATGTTCAAACCGGAGTGGCACACACCGGCGTAGTGGGTATCCTGGAAGGGGCAAAACCTGGGAAGGTTGTAGCCCTGAGAGCGGATATAGATGCACTCCCCGTGACCGAGCGAAATGCATTGCCCTTTAGGTCTGAAATAACCCCGGCAGAAGAGGGCCCGCCTCCGGGAGAAGAAGGAGGAGCCCTTCTGATGATCAAGGAAGGGGTACTCAAAGCACCGGATGTAGATGTGATTTTTGGACTCCATATAAATTCCCTGACGCCGGCGGGGGTTATCAGGTACAAATCAGGTGGTACCATGGCGGCAGCCCAGAGTTTCACCATCGAGGTTAAGGGTAAACAAAGCCATGGATCTCAGCCGTGGTCAGGTGTGGACCCGATCCTGATCAGTGCCAAGATAATCGATGGGCTCCAGACCATTATCAGCCGGGAGGCCAACCTGACCAATGAGGCAGCCGTTATAACGGTGGGCAAAATTAAAAGTGGGGTCCGGTTCAACATCATCCCCGAAAGTGCTGAAATGATTGGAACTATCCGCACGCTGGATTACGGGATGAAGGACCATATCAACCGTCGGATGATGGAAATGGTTCCTGACATTGCCAGGGCATATGGCGGAGAAGCCAGCATTGAAATCAAGGATGCCACCGACATCACATACAACGACCCCGAATTGGTAAGCACTATGCTTCCCACGCTCAAGCGGATAGCAGGGGATGAAAACATTCAAAGCCAAAAAGCCGTCACCGGGGCTGAAGATTTTTCGTATTTCCAGCGGGAAGTCCCTGGGTTTTTCTTTTTCCTGGGAGGCATGACCCCCGGCAATGAAGAACCTTATCCGCACCATACCCCTGATTTCATGATCGATGAGGATGGGTTGATACTGGGGGTGAAAGCACTGACCGAACTCAGCCTGGACTACCTAAGTCGCGCCTAACCCGATCAGCCCTTGGTCTTTCTGATTGTGCTCATTTTGCCGGGTAGTCGCAATGAAATATTCTTGGTTAAAGGTTTTAGACTGGGAAGAATCGTC
>JARRLI010000307.1:0-4127 GCA_037387145.1 Robiginitalea sp.
TTTGATGGAAGCAAAACCCTTTTTGTATATGCCGATGGAGAGCGGGAGATTATAGATGGGATCAGCAGCCTGAAAGCAGCCGGGATCCAAAACCTGGTAGTTGTAGGCGGATATCAGGCTTATAAAATCACCGACTTCCTCAAGGAGCATCAAATTCCTGTTCTGGTGAATTTCACCCACACCCTTCCCAGGTTGAATGACGACGATTACGACCTGCCATACCGGTTACCTAAACTCCTCGCAGATGCCGGATTGCTGGTAGGGCTCCAAAACGCGGATGCATCCAATTTTCAGACTCGTAACCTCCCTTTTTATGCCGGACAGGTAGTCGGGCAGGGTATGGAAAAAGAGCAGGCCCTCAAGTTGATTACAGGGAACACAGCCGAAATCCTCGGCATAGCGGATACCTATGGAACACTGCAGACCGGTAAAAGTGCCACCCTATTTATATCTGAGGGAGATGCCCTTGATATGCGCGGCAACCAACTCTCCCATGCATTTATCGATGGACGGGAAGTCTCTCTTGAAACCCATCAGACAGAACTCTGGAAACGTTACATGGGCAAATACAGCGGGGAGTAAGCCGTATAATCCTATCTTTGAAAGCGGAACAGGTAAGAGACCTGCTCCGCTTTTTCTGTTTTTAATTATGTCAGGGATCAAGCATATCAGCAGTATTCAGAACCCGGAAGTACGCCAGCTCGAGCATTGGAATCGCAAATCCAGGGATCGCCGTAAATCCGGCCGGTTTGTACTGGAAGGAATGCGGGAACTTAGATTGGCCCTGCAGGCGGAATATCAACCAGAAAAACTTTATTTCTGCCCGGAGATCGTCTCCGGGGAGACCCTGCAACAGCTGCCAGGACTTAAAGGGTGCCCCCTGGTAAGCCTTAGCCCTGAAGTTTATAGGCATCTGGCGTACAGGGGAAAGACCGAGGGGGTGATCTGTGTAATGGCCACTAAAAACCACGGGCTGGAGGACCTTCACTTTGACAGGAAGGATCCCCAGATCCTGGTGGCGGAAGCCCCGGAGAAACCGGGAAATATCGGGGCTCTGTTACGCACGGCGGATGCTGCCGGTTTGGACGCTGTGATAATAGCGGATCCCAGGGGGGACCTCTACAATCCCAATATCATCCGTTCCAGTGTCGGATGCCTGTTCACGGTCCAGGTAGCAACGGCAGATAGCACCAATATCCTGCAATTTTTAAAACACCTTGGAATCCAAATACTGGCGGCAGCGCTGGGCGGCTCAGGCCGGTATGACCAGGAAGACTACACTGGCCCAACGGCTATTGTGATGGGTACGGAAGCGACCGGACTGAGTCCCTTGTGGATGGAAGAGGCAGATAACCTGGTTGAGATCCCAATGCAGGGCGCAATAGATTCAATGAACGTTTCCGTAGCGGCTGCCATACTCATTTTTGAAGGACTAAGACAGCGTGGATTCGCATAAATATAAGTACCCAAACGGCAACCATTGATCTAAAAATTTACAGGGATTGGGGAATTTATTCCTATTTTTCCCGGCCCGACCAAGAAGTAACTCATGACCGCAGCGACCCTTTTATTTATTATAATAGGTATCCTCCTCCTGGAATATGCTTTGGACACCGTGCTGGATGTATTAAACGCAGGAAAATTCAATGACCCGGTCCCCGAAGAACTCCAAACCCTCTACGATGCAGAGGAATACCAGAAATCACAGGCCTATAAGAAGGTCAATTTCCGGTTCGGATTGCTTTCTTCCGGACTTTCACTCCTTATTATCCTTGGGGTCCTCATTCTCGGCGGGTTTTCATGGATAGATGGCATTGCCGCAAACGCGAGCAGCAATCCGGTGGTACAGGCGCTACCCCTGCCCTTTTCTTTACGGACAAACTAAAGGGATGGTTCCTCATGGGACTTTTCGGAGGGGGGATCCTGGCCCTAATTATGGTGTTTTACCAATGGACAGGAGCAAATTTCTGGATATACGCCTGGGGGTTTATTGCAGCTTTCACCATTTTTATGAACTTATTCTACAGTCGCCTGATCGTCCCTCTATTCAACAAGCAGGAACCACTGGAAGAGGGAAGTCTCAAAAATCAGATTGAAGCCTATGCCCGGAAAGCAGGCTTCGAACTTAAAAACATCTTTGTAATAGACGGCTCCAAAAGATCCACTAAGGCAAATGCCTACTTTTCCGGATTCGGAAGGGAAAAACGTGTGGCCCTGTTCGATACGCTGATCGAAGACCTGGAGGAAGAAGAAATTGTAGCCGTACTCGCCCATGAAGTGGGGCATTACAAAAAGAACCACATTATTTTCAACCTGGTGGCCTCCATACTACTTGCGGGAGTGACACTCTTCATTCTTTCCCTGTTCATAAACAATCCTGAACTGTCCCAGGCTATCGGGGTAGACCGCCCCAGCTTTCATGCTGCCCTGCTGAGTTTTGCCCTGCTATACAGCCCGATCAGCGAACTCACCGGACTGCTGATGAACTACATTTCGCGCCGATTCGAATTCCAGGCAGACCGGTTTGCCCGGGAGACCTTCAAAGCAGCCCCTCTGATAACCTCACTTCGAAAACTATCCCGAAAGAACCTCAGCAACCTGACCCCCCACCCCGCTTATGTGTTCATGCATTATTCACACCCACCTCTGGTGGAGCGCATACGGGCCCTCGCAGGGTAGTTGACCCGGGTAAAGCTATTTGCTTTATAACCTTCCCAAAAGCATTTCAGAAGTTCCTGAAAATGCTTCTGGTTTGCTTGCAGTTTTAAAAGCAATCCCCTAATTTCATCTTTCTATAGGGTGCCTTCCTACAGACATCGAACCATAACCTAATACAACAACCGATGAAATACATTGTTTACCTCTTTTTGTTGCTTCCGGTAATTGCATTCTCCCAGGATCAGCAAGACATCGATCCTATTGCCATCAGACTGATCGACAAAATGGGAGAAGTCCTTGGGAGCCTGGAGGCTTGTTCTTTTGATCTCACCACCGTTTATGACGAAGCAAACAAAGAGGGATTCCTGGAACGCAAGTTTGAACAAAACAAGATTTATTTCAGAGGCCCTGACAAAATGGCCATACGCTCCAGGGGAGAAAAGGGCAACATGGGATACTGGTATAATGGTTCGCTGCTGACCTGGTATTCATATGACCAGAATAATTATGTGACCATCCCGGCCCCCAGTACCATCATCGAGACTATCGACAGTGTCAATACCGTGTTTGGATTTCGATTTCCCGCGGCAGATATCATGTATCCCTCCTTCGGGGATGACATCCTGGAAGACTTCGATTCCGTCAAATTTGCCGGCCTTAAGAAGCTTGGAGATATGGATTATTTCCATATTATTGCTGAAAACGACCATTATAATTTTCAGCTTTGGATTGAGAACGGTGCCTTTTACCTTCCCAAGAAATACCTGATAATTAAGAAGGGTATGGCTCCCGAAATTGAAGAGGGTACTTTTGATCAATGGATTACAAATGCTAACCTTCCCGATGAGATATTCGAATTCACTCCTCCCAAAAATGCCGATCTGATCAGCATTATGCCAAAGAAATAAATTCAAAAAGTTCACATATTATGTCCAGCGTTTCTGTTCCCACGTATAAGTTTTTGCTTCCAGCACTCCTGCTCCTATTTCTTACCCCCCTTCAAATGGAAGCACAGCGAATGGGCCATCGGGCCTCCAGGAGTTCCATGTCCAGGTCATCGATGAATACCTCGCGCCCGTCCAGCAGGCCAGCTGCCAAACCTCCCAGCAGGCAAACTACGAGACCTTCCAAGAGTACCCAGCCCTCGACATCTAACCGGTCCAGCATCAATGGGGGCTATCAAAAAGCGCCGAGCCGGAACACAACCAGACCTTCAACGGGCCAGTCCAACAAATCTGCCAAACCCACGCGCCCATCAACTTCCGACCGGAGTGCTACCGGTGCCAGGGACAGGGCTTCGAGCGGGCGGACATCCGATATATCCAGGCCCAGTGGCAGCCGGGAGGTTACTACCAATCGGGAAAATGCCGGTAACCGGGTAAACAACAAATCCAACAACCGGGTAAATGTGGACAATAGCCGGAGGGGAAACAACAACATCAATATAGACAACAGCCGAACGGTAAATG
>JARRLI010000308.1:0-1688 GCA_037387145.1 Robiginitalea sp.
TTTGATATACACTCCCGGGATTATCCCCCTGTAACTTAATTATTGAAAAAAATGAAGAAAATTTTGTTGTTACTGGCCCTTGGAGCCTTGATGCAGTATAGTTGGTCTCAGACCAAGAATTTTATCGATCAGCCCTATCTGGAAACATCGGCCCGGGTGGATACCCTGGTAACACCGGATCGGATTTACCTGGAGATCAGGTTGGAAGAAAGTGACACAAAAGGACGGACTTCTCTGGAAGAACTGGAACAAAAAATGGGAACCCGCCTGAAGGGACTGGGGATTGACCTGGAAGAACAACTGACCGTTTCAGATCTTTCCAGTGAGTTCGGAAAATATTTCTTTCGGAAGCAGGATATTCTGAAAGAAAAGACTTTTGAACTGTTGGTTTATGACGCCCAAACTGCCGGGCGTGTTTTGTATGAGCTGGAGCGTATCGGAATCTCAAATATACGCCTTCAAAAAACTGAATATGCTCAAATGGATGCACTGCAGGATACCCTGAAAGTCCGTGCTATACGAACAGCACGCAATAGGGGTCTGAAAATGACGGATGCCCTGGGTCAGTCTTTGGGCAAGGCCATTTACATATCTGACAGCGGATTCAGCGTGTATAATAGCATGCAAGGAAGAAATGCTGAGGTGATGATGGCAGCGGATGGTTCAGAAAAGGCCTATGTGGAACTTCCGGCTGATTTTGATAAGATACGGGTAGAGGCCAGGGTGCAGATACGGTTTGTACTGGAGTAGGGTTTGGTATTTCCCGATCACCCCTATCGGTTCCTGCCAGGGACCTGTACCTGACCCAAAGTACGTATCTTTGGGTATGAAGCTAGTCCTCTTATTACGTTGGAATTGTTTACGCTGATTGATGGGATGCCTGCGCGGCGAACGGAAAAATCCAAATAAGGAATCCATAAAATCAATATAATGACCACTCGAAAATTGGGATTGATGGTCTCACTAGTCGCTTTTTGTGCGGCCTCTTTTTTGCTGGTAACTGCATCTCCCGTATTGATCCTCCCAGCAATAGAATCCTTTGAAATGCCCTGGGGCACTCTAATAACATGGATTGGAATGCTCAGCCTACCAAGCCTGGTGTATTTTGTTTTCCCAGGACTGATGGATCCAAAAACACGGTTCCAGCGCATATTAAAATGGCTCTGGATGCTCTCGCTTATCTTCGCTGTTTTCTGGCCTTTTTTCAGTTTCTTTCTCGCGGGAAACTGGTCTTATAATTTCAGGGGACAGGAGGAATTTCGAGGAAGTTCGCGTGCCTCTGCATATTTTTGGGATCTTACAAAGGGTACTGCCATATTTCCCTTGTTGGTATTTCTGGGGATTCTTCTGGAGCGTTTTATTAGCAGATCAAAAGAGAAGTGAGCCTGAAGACGGTTGTGCTCAATATGAAAGTTCCCGGGAAATAGCAGGAGTGGTTATGTAGTGCTGGGAACCTGCAGTGGGATTCCGTATATTGTAATTGGGGAGGGGGGGTACCCCCGAATCAAGACCATTCTTATGTGCTATGATATCAAAGCCAGCCTGGAAGTCCAGCTAAAACGCGCCATGCGCAGGGGAGATCGGGATGCTGCAGACCAGATCCGGGAACATCTCGTACCCCGTACAGACCTTCCGCTATATCATGCCTCGGGATTCAGTCATCCCAGATTGCTCATCTATACGGATGC